>JAIRZE010000086.1 GCA_031267375.1 Rickettsiales bacterium
GTTTTATCTCTTTTTATTTCTGAATAAAAAAAATAAACCCCTATTTGGAACCATTGCCAGTAGGGGTTTTAATTTATAAAGTTTTAACCAATGTATACAAAAAAAATTACGGCAAAACAGCAAGAATTTTGCGAAGCTGTTGTTTTTAAAAAAAAATCTTATAAGGAAGCTTTTTTGGCCGCATACGGCCAGGGCAACTATAAAAATGATGTATTGATCCGAAAAGCGTCCAAAGTTGCCAAAAATCAAAAAGTATTGGCCGAGATTGCAAGATTGCGGGATTCAATTCTTAAAAAAGTTAAAGAAAAAGAATTGTATACTCGCGAGAAATGGCTGGCCGAGGCTGAAGCGGTCCGCGAATTAGCACTGCGCGGCGAGAAGCCAAATTTATTGGCCGCGTTGCGGGCGATTCGCGAAAAAGCCGATGCCGCCGGCATTAATATTGCCAAATCAGAGGTTGAAATAAAAGGAGCGCCCGAAATTAAAGTGTCAAACCAGTCAGATCTGAATGCGTTAAAGGATTTGGATAAATGCTGCGCCTGACCAAGGTATTCCACAGGATTGTGGAATATATAAAAAGCGGCAAGGTTATAATATTTTGCCGCGGCGGAACATCATCATCAAAAACTTGGTCAATTTTGCAAGTTCTGATTCGTCGCGCCCAAAACGGGCATCAGGTAAATATAATTGGCCTGTCGTATGTCCATTTGCGCTTGGGTATAATCCGCGATATGCAATTAATCGCGCCGACAGTGGGTATTGATTGGAGCGCGCAATACAAGGTTGGGACAAACAGCCTGTTGTTTCCGGGCGGCGGAATTATTAATTTTATTAGTGTAGATAAAATTGACAAGGCGCACGGATTGCGGTCCGGGGATTTATATATAAACGAGTGCAATTATCATTCGTGGGAAATTGTTGATCAACTACTCTCGCGCACATCTGGATTAAAGTTTCTGGACTGCAACCCGTCGGCGCGATTTTGGATTATAGATAAAATTTTAGAAAATCCAAAATGGAAAGATGTTGCGATAGAAGATGTTAGTACTTATAAGGATAATGAATTTTTAGACGCATCAGTCGTTGCAGCGATTGAAGCCCACGACCCCGCCAGTAATTGGTGGCGTGTTTATGGCCTGGGCCAGTGGGGGATTCACGAGGGGTTGATTTTTGATAATTTCAAAATTCAGGAATTTAATAAGAATCAATTCGGCGAATATCGGTATGGGGTAGACTGGGGCTTTGGAACAGACCCTTTTGCGTTTGTTGAATGCGCGATTAATCCGCGGGAAAACAACCTGTATATATGTCGGGAAATCTATGGCAAAGGGCTGTTGAACCAACAGACCGCGCCGATAGTCAAGGATATTGCCGGCGCCGCAATTGTGATGTGCGACAGTGCGGAGCCAAAATCAATTGCGGATTATCAAACCGCCGGGATAAACGCAATCGGCGCCGACAAGGGGCACGGTTCCGTGTCGGCAGGTATCAAATATCTGCAAGGATATAATCAAATTATAATTCATCCGGATTGCGTCCGGGTGGGTTCGGAATTTGGTCAATACAGCTACAAAAAAAACCGGATAAGCGGTGAATATATAGCCGAGCCAATAGACGAGTTCAATCACGGGATTGATGCAATCCGGTATGCGCTGAACTTTGACATAACAAGCGGCGATCGTTATAAGCCGCATCTGACTAAGGCCGAGCGGCAGGCGCAGATTGAAGAAAGTTATAATAAACAGATTGAAGATGTAATTAAACACAGTGGAAAGATAATAATTTCCACAAAAGGAATAATACTATGAATTTCAGACCATTAAAAGAATTGGTGCAGATTAAGATTTGCGCGGATTTAGAAAAGTCAGATCAGTTATTCGTTCGCGACAATGGCGATAGTGGAGATGCGAAGCAAACGCGTATCGTTAAAATTATTGCAAAGGGCGAGAGCTGCCGCGATACATATCAGGTTGGAGATAATTGTCTGATAGTGGACGGCCAACAATTGGAATCACCAGAAACGGGTTTAACCCTTTGTTTTGATATGGATATCTTGGGGGTCTTAAATGGTTGATTTTAATAAATCTTCGTATTGGCTGCAAAAAATTTCAAAATACAAGAATGATAAAAGAGTGGAAAGCTTTCTGGATTCCGGTTTCCAAATCCTGCGGCGCCTGCGAAATAAAAAAAATTCAAATGCTTTGAAATTCAGTTGGGCTGATATTTCATCGTGCCTGAGCAATACAGAAAACATTGAAGATGGTTATAATCTTTTGTTTCAGGTTATAAAAACCATATCGCCCTTTTTAATATCATACATCCCAGATCCGATAGTTGACCGGCGCGATCGCGAGCAAAATCCAGTCGCCAGAATGGCGTGCGAGATTTTAGAGCGCACTATATCTTATAATTTGGATATTTCGGATTTCAAAAACGCGTATTTTCGCGCGCGCCAAGATAACTTAATCTTTGGCCGCGGCGTGCTGTGGGCCGAGTATTCAGCGGAAAATAGCCAAGAAACCGTGCAAGAATCAGATCCGCTGACCGGCGCTGTTATTGAAAGCACTCGCGACATAGTGTCGGACGAAAAAATATCATTGGTATATGTGGCGCCGTCTGATTTTTTTCATAATGAAGACGCGCGAATTCCAGAAGAGATAAAATGGTATGCGCGGCGCAAGTTCGTAAGCCCTGATTACATAAAATCAGCATTTCCCGGCGCCCGCGTCCAAGAATCCACCGCGTCCAAAAAAGCAAAAATAATTGAAGTAGATGACCCAAAAACGGGCGATGACAATATAGAGCTTTTTGAAATCTGGAATGTTGCTGATAAAAAGATTTACTGGGTATCGCCGCAAGTTATTGCAGAAGATATGGAATCTGTCTTGGCGGCGCAAGATTTTTACTGGGATGTCCCTGCGCCTTGCCAGATGTTGGTGCTGAATGAAACAAATGACAATATCATCCCGACATCGTTATTATCGCAGATTTTGCCCCAGCAAAACGAAATTGACCTTTTGTCATCGCGCATAACACGGCTGTCAAAGGCTTTGAAAGTAAAAGGCGCTTATGATAAATCAATCAGCGAAATGGGCGACTTTTTGTCGGACGCCAACGATACGGCGATGAATCCTGTTGATGTTATTAAATATATTGACAAGGGCGGTATCCAAAATGCGCTGTATTTTATGCCGCTAGACACCATAAAGCAGGCGCTGGATTACTGCAAGCAGGCGCGGCAAGATTTGATAGATTTATCGCTGCGCAACATTCAAATTAATCCAATATTAGAGGGACAAACCAATAGCAACGAAGCCTTTGGCACTAATCGCATTAAGGGCAGCTTTGGCATTATGTCGGTCCAAGATATGCAACGCGTTTGTGCAGAATTTTTGGAAGCCTGCGTCAAAATGCAAGCAAATATAATATGTCAGGAATTTGAATCGTATAACATCGCGGATTATGCCAATATGCCGTTTGACGCGGAAACCGCCCCCGCTTTGGAGCTGTTAAAGTCTGAGAAAATCCGCAATACAGAAATCTGCGTGGAAATTGAATCAACAAAAGCCTATTACGACGAAGTTTATCAGGCCCGCATTGCCGCGTTTATGAGCACTTTGCAGCAGGATATCCAAAATGCGCAACAGGTGATTGCAGGGGCGCCGGAACTGGCCGATGTCTTTAAATTAATCATATTACAAAAGGTTCGCAGTCAGCGAATTGGCCGAATGTTTGAAGCGGGTTTGGAAAAATCCTTGGAAGAATTGGTTGCTAAAGTCAAGCAGGCCGCCGCGCAACCCGCGCCGCCGCCGCAACCGGACCCCACGGCAATGGCAACAATACAAGCACGCGAAGCCGGATCTATCCAGCGCGAGCAGGTCAGGCAGACCGCCGAAAACGATCGCGCCGACAAGAAAATGGCGATAGAGGCGATGAATCTGGAAATCAAGCGCGAAGACTTGCGCATCAAGCAAGCCAGCGATCGTGCAAAAGAGCTTCTTAAAAACAAGGAATTGGACGCGGAAATAATAGCGAACCAAGAGCGGGTCGCCGCTGGATTAATTCCGGACGCCAATCTGGGATAACCAATGATTCCGTGGAACCAAAGTCTTGGCGAAGATTTGATTAAAATATCCAGCGAGCAGGATTTGAAAGAATTCTGCCGCCGAACCAATCAGATCAATATAACCGCAAATGCCGAAGAATTTATATCCGACAGCCATAAGGTTTCAGATTTTGAAAAAAAGCAGCGAACGCTGCGGATGCGGCAAAAGATGTTTGATGTCGCAAACAAACTGAGATTCGGAGCGGTCCCCGCGCCGGACCGGTTTCATATCTGCCGGCTGGATTTTGATAAATTCAAGGTTCGCCGGCGTAATAACGCAGACATTGTACGCAAGTCTGCCAAATGATCCAAAGGAGCACAAATGACCGACTTAAAAGAAGTTCAAGATAAGGTAAAACATAGTATTTTAGAGCAGGTTGGCGCAGAAAATATGGATGACGCCGAAGCCGCGCTGCAAAAACAGCAATTGGCCATAGAGCTGGCCGCAGATATTCCGGTTGATGATCCGGATGATGAAAAAGATCCCGATGAAGCGGACCCAAAACCCACCTCCGCAGATCCGAACAAACCGGACGATAGTCCAAAACCCACCCCCGCCGATGATGATAAAACATTGCCGGCCCCTGATCTGACCGAAGAGGAATCTTTGGCTTTGGCGCCTTTCAAAAAAGAAATAAAAGATAAATTGGTGTCAATTCCGGAAGATATTCGGGCAGAAATCGTCAGGGTTAATTCCGTAAGTCAAAAATATATAGAACGTCTGGAAAACGATAAAAAAGCATACCAAGAATCAATTCAGCCCGTTTACGGATATCTGTCATCGGTTGCAAAATCAAGCCAGATTCCCATAAATGAAGTCGTGCGAAATTGCGTCAATTGGATCCAATCTTTGGAAGTTAGCCCAGAGCAGACAATTTTGAATGCTTTGCTGGCCGGCAATATCAGATTAAATTCACCCGAAACAATCTTGCGCGGAATTGAAAGGATTTACAATATTAAAACAACAAGAACTGAACAAGAAGAGCAAATGGCTCTTGCGAATGACAGGGCCTTTCTGGCGGAGCAGAATCTGCAAGCCAGCAGGAACTTTCAGTCCCATATGCGCGACGCGGAAATCGCCACAGCCGAAAACGAATTGATTTCAACAATCGGCGCTTTCAAAGACGCGCACAATGGGTTTGATGTCAGCAGTCCACTATTTCAGTATTTCGTAATCCAAGAGGAAAAGAAAGCCGACGGACGCGACGCGTTGAATATTATGGAATCCGCATTTGCGGCGATGAACGCGGCATATCCCCAGACGCCGCCAGCCAATCCGATACCGCCAAAAGTGGTTGATGTCAATAAAAAGCTGGCCAAGGTGGCGCCAAAAAACAACGGGGTATCCGGCGCAGACACGCCCGTAAAAGCCGAAAGTCTGGAAGAAGTTCGCAAGAATCTGAATAAATCTTTTTCAGCATTAATCTAAAAGGAAAATAAAATGGCAGATGGAAATCTGAATTTTGACACAATGAAAGCAACCACGATAGACGAGTACTCTCGCTATCTGGATGATAATGTGTCTATTAACAATGAGCTGGGTAAGGATTTGAAAGCCCGCGGAAACTTGCGCCCCGATCGCGGCGGCTTGCGTATTTTGGAAAGTTTATCCTATGCGTTTGCCGGCGATAAAGACGGGTTTGCGTTTCGTTTTACCGGGTCGGCTGAAATCCCGCTTCCCAATAAAAAGTTCGCCACCGCCGCGGAATTTGAAAGAAAGATGATCGCATCCCCGATTGTCTTTACAGACAGCGAGCGGCTGGCCAACTCTGGCGTGGCGCAAATGATTGACGAAATCCAAGCGAAAGTTGAGAATGCGGCAGTGCTGATTCAGAATACTTTGGCAAACGACGAATATTCGGCAGGCGCGATTACCGATCAGATCGGCGGATTGCAGTTGTTGGTCCAGGATACTTTATCCGGCGCTGTCGGCGGAATCAATCAGCAGTCCAATCCTTGGTGGCGAAATTCCACCCAATCTGGCGCTTTGGCGATAGAAAACATAGGTGGTTTTATGACCAATATGTATCTGGCAACAAAGTGCAACGCTGAAACGATTACCAACATATACGGCGATAACACCACTTGGACTTATTACTATCAGTCCTTGGCGGATTTGCAGCGCTTTACCAACACCGACGGCAAAGGCGGCTTCACACCAAATTCCGTCGCGTTTATGGGTAATATACCCGTTAAACTGGACGGCGGTATCGGCGGATGCTGTCCCGTGGGCCATATGTACGGTCTGAATTTGGGCAAGATTTTCTTACGTGAAAATAAAGACTGGAAAGGCAAGCGCGGATTGCAGAAAGCAATTAATCAGGCGGTTGAAGTGGATATGTTCCGCTGGGCGGGCACGATGACCACATCGGGGCGCCGCTATCACGGCGTTATCTTTAACAGCTAAACATCAACCAACCCCGGGCAACCGGGGTTAAACAAAAAAGGAAATGATATGTCAGCAGTAGCAAGTTTTGCATTGGATACAGTCTGGACGCCGCACGAACGCGCGATTACCGGCGTGCAACCGGGCGATTTCGTGGACGGGAAACAGGGGCGCGGCGTTGTCGCGCTGTTTCCGGCCGCGGTTAGCGCCAACACGGCGGTGTATGTTGACGGCACCTTTAACGGTACCGCAACATCGGCAACCGGAACACTGGCGGGCGTCGTTAACGCAGATGTCGCAGCCGGCAGTTATGCTGTCGTGCAGATAGAGGGATTGACTGGCGCGGGCGCCTGGATAGTTCCGACTGTCGTCGCGGCTGCACCGTCAGGTGGCGCATAACCCAAGCAATAGTGCCGGCATCCTTTTGCCGGCACTTTAATATATTGAAAAAGGATAATAAAAATGCAAAAATGTAAGATAAAACGCGGAATTAACAAGGTTGTAGACTGTGTCGCCAAGACAGCGGGAAAATATGGCAAAAACATAATATTCACAAATTCAGCAGATTCAATCGCCACAAAAGACGGCGTGTCCGTCGTCCGTATGTTTAACCTGACGGATTCGGCAGAGATGACCGGCGTGAATCTGGTGCGGCAAGCTTGCGAGCAACAATTGCGCGAACACGGCGATGGCACGACGGCGACAGCGGTAATTATGCGCGAATTTTGCAAGCATAAATACACGCGCCAAGATATAGATTTTATTGATGTACAGCTTGAAAATTTGGAATTAAACAAGCTTCAAAATTGGGATTTAATGGATATAGCGACTGTATCCAGCAACGGCAATATGCCGATCAGCGCCGCGGTTGTGGAAGCTGTTAAAAAAATAGGCATAAACGGCAAGTTTACCGGCGAACAGTGGTTTGAAAAAGGCATAAAAGTCAAGTATGCCCACGGTTTTGAATTCGGAAATGGTTTTATTTCAGAACAATTCGCAGATTCTGGGCAGTGGCACGCGATTAACCCCAAAGTGCTGATTTTTGATAATTATTCCGCAAGCGACAAAACACTGTTGGATGTCATATCCGCAAGCTTTCAGGCGGGTCAGCCGGTGCTGATTATCGGCAATCCGGACGAGTTGTTCTTGCGAAATGCAATTAATTGGAAAGGTGCCGGCAAGGGCGATATATGCCTGGTCCAGCCGTATGGTATGGGCCACATTCGCCGAGATTTTATGAAAGATATTTTAGAGATCGCCGCCGTTGGAGTGGAAGAAGTGTATGTTAAGAATCATAGTACTGTTATAAGGTATTCCGGCGACCTATCGGATTATATCGCGAAGATTGAATCGTTGGAATTTGAAAGCGAATTGGAAAGGACTGAAAATAACGAGCGGATTGCCCGTTTGAAAGGCAATGTTGCGCGCTTTTTGGTTGGCGAGGATACAATCGCCGGCCTGCGCGCTGCAACCGACTGTCTGGATGACACTATTAAATCCTGTCTGTCGGCCGAAAAGCACGGCGCAGTCAAGGGCGGCGGGTTGGCGTTGTTTGAAGCGTCCAAGTCTGCGCATCTGCATCCGGCGTTAAGGGCGGCGATGCGGGCACCGTATAAAAGCCTGCGCCGTTTGGGCAAAGTTGTCATAAGCGGCGATATAATAGATAGCGCCGGAGTTGTGAAAGCTTCATTGAAAAACGGCTGGGAGGCGGCAAAGCAGTTTATTAAGTCTGCCGATTTAATAATAGCCAAAGAGCCTGCGCGATGAGCTATAACGAAATAGAACTTAAAAGAATACAGAAAAGCCGCGATATACCGGCTTTTTTCTTTGTAAAACCACTGTACAACAGCGCGAAAAGCTTGTCCGCCGGCCGCCCCATATATGATCCGGTAATAATGCTGCAAGTTGACACTGGCGGAACAGCAACTGTTGAAATAAAAGAATTTGCCGCGACGCCTGAATTAAAAAAACTGTATTCTGACGCTTGGAAATTTTTTGAAACCTATCAGGCGCCGCAGGTAAGAACCGGTATAAACGATCTGGAAATAGAAGAGCTGGCCGAACAGCACCCAGAAATTTATAGGGAATATATAAAGAATTGCAAAACCGCAACCGGGATAAGCGGGACACTAATTGAAGAACTGAACATTATTCCGATATCGGTGGTCCAAGAGTTGAAATCAATAGGTGTGTTTTATATAGAGCAGATCTGGGATGAAACCGTGCCAACCGAAATTATAACAAGGGAAATATTGGACGCGGCCAAGCGCTATAAAAAGCTGTCCGAGCATAATTTTGATCTGAATCAGCTGGCCGACACGATAGACCAACTTTGCGATAAATTGGAAAATAAATAAGGATAATGAATAATAAAAAGCCGATTTTAAGCGAGATTTTAGCATTAGGGGCTGCCGAGGTGCCACAGCCAACCAGTGGGTCAGTATTATCCCAATTATGTGATTCTATCGGAGTTCCAAAACAAATGTTAGATCGTCAACTGCAAGCATCACGAGCAAATGCAGATATGACAGCCCGAAATTACATATTAGGCGATACTGACGATTATTGGCACAGGCTGGCAGTCGCAGAGCAGGCAAATAAGGGTGTTATTCCAGGGCGCTTAGCTTTGTTGTTGGGGCGAGCCAAGGAAGATTTGGTTGATCTTCCGTATTATACATATAAAGACGGCTTGTCCAAAGCTTTGGAGTACCGAAGAAAAGACTTGCAAAGGAATTCTGACGGATATAAAATAGGGCGTGAAACACCTGCATCGCGATTAAGCGAAGTTTTGGAATTTTATAAAAATAACTCTTTGAAAGATTGGTGGTTAAAATATGGCGATAAATAAATATATTAAAATTCCACTATGTATTATAAGTGTATGGGTTATATGCGTGTTTGGCGCCGCCGCAATATTTCCGTCGTTTGAAAATATTGACGAAGCGCGTGGATGCGGCAAAGCTGAGTTTTCAGTTCCACAAAATTGTGTTATAGGTGGCGATCCGACAATCTGGTGTCATACTTGTTAAAATTTGTATTATAATTCAAAAAACACCCGCAAAAGCGGGTGTTTTTAATTGTTCGTAAACAGGGGCAAAATGAGGAAAAAATGAAGTTTTATGAAATCTTAAATGAAGTTTTGATAAAGGTCAATTTGACGCAGAATCAGACACTAAAACCGTTTGGTTCCGGCAGTCCGGAAATATTGGAATTAATATCACTGTTGAATGACTTGCTTCGCTCGTTCCCTGTGCAAGAAAAAATAACAGAATGTCTGGATGTATGTAATTTTAGAGTTTATTCGCCTTGGACACAAGGCACGGAATACAAAGTTGGGGATTGTGTATCCGGAATGTACCTTGGCAAACCGGTAGCTTATCAGGTTTTGTCTGGCGGCATATCCAACACAGAGCCAAACGGCGGGGGTATATTCTCTATGAATGTGTCGCCAAATTGGATTGGCGGCACACTTGTGCAGAGTACACAGGAATATATCAACGATAAGAGCGCGTGGCGTCCGGTCAATACTATGGTTTGCGGTAATGTCGCACCCAGCGGCAAGCAAGCGGAGTTTGTAGACGATATCGGGTGTGTATGGGTTCGCATACGCGATGTTTTGTATTGGAAAAATCTGGGCCCGGAATATTGCTATCCACTGGATGTAATCGCCCCGAATTGCGCAACGATTGCACCCAACACACTTTACAATAAAACCACCAACCGCCAACTGAAAGAAATCAGCGCCGCGCAGTGGCAATTTAATGCCGCTCACAATATAACCGCGGCAAATGCGTATTATTCCATTTTTAACAAAGCAATTAACCTGTTTCCCGGTTTTTCACAAAGGGATGAAATATCGTTTATGTATTATCGCAAGGATCTGGTGCAGGACGCATACGGCGAGATTAAGGACAGGTTTACCGAAGATGATGACGAGCTGTTATACATTCCCGATCAATTGTTTATTTGGGGCGCGGCCGAGCTTTGGCTGAAAATGAAAGGCTTTGATGCAACCTTTGCCGGTATGCGGCTGCACGATGAGTTGTTGCCGGCATACCGCGCGCGTCAGCAAAATACCCAAAGAATCAGCCTGTGCGGCGACGGACCCGCCGCGTCAATGGTTCCGGACGGAAATTGGAAAATAATAACGGATTAAACTATGCGCTGGAAAGAATCTGCACCAATCAATGGATTAGATCTAAAATCTTTGAAATCGGAAGTCCAAGACGGCTTTGCATTGCAGCTGAATAACCTGCTGCCGGATTTTGGCGCGGTAAAGGTCAGGCGCGGTTATTTCCCACTGATTAACTTTAATACGCTGATGCCCGTAACGCGCATTATGAAGTTTGCAGATGCAAAGCAAATGATATACGCGTCCGGCAGTCAGCTTTTTATAAACGGAAGCCCGATTTACACGGGCGCACAATCCGATTACTGGGTGGAAGCTTACCTGAAACATAACCTGTACCTGTGCAATGGTTTTGACACGGCAAAAGTTTACAATGGCACAGCAGTCAGCGATATAGGGTTTACGAATGCCCTGGTATCTATCCAGAATTACGCCTGGTGCGCGAATCTGAATGGCGAGATTGTTTTCGGGATGCCAAATTCTTTGGATATTTATGCGCCCGGAGTCGGCGTGGTATCCGGGCCGCTGAATCTGTTCAGCCTTTCTCAGTACGCCAAGCGCGGCGGATATATCGTATGCGCGGTATCCTGGGGACGCGACGCGTCCGACGGGTTTCATTCATATTCCGGCTTTTATACATCCGAGGGCGAGCTGATAGTTTATGAGGGCGCGGGATTCGGCGACGCGTCCGGCGATGTGTCGCTGGTGGGTAATTTTTATATCGGCCGCCCGCTGGGGCCGCGGCCGTACATAAATTACGGCGCGGAAATAATATTCATAACCCAATCCGGGCTGATGCCGATGTCCGCAATCGTTGCAAACGGCGAAGTCATTAAGCGGTCTGATTTGTTCAGCGATTTAATCAACAATCTGTTCGCTGACGGACCAAACAGCCAAGAATGGTGCGCGCATATTTCGCCAAAACAAAATATTGCCATTTTCAACCTGCCGGCCGAATATGGCAACCGCCAAGCGGTTATGAACATAAACACCGGCGCGTGGAGTACTTTCAGCGGCTTTGATGCGCTGGATTTTGCTGATGATTTTGACGGCAACCTACTGATTGCAGGGCGCGACGGCACGGTGTATCAATACGGCGGCCTTTCCGATAACGGCGGCCAAATTGAAACAACAATTCAATTCCGCTATTCAAAATGCGGCACTGATTATAATAAGCTGTTTAAGCTATTCGGCCTACGGTTGGAATCATCGGACGAGATTCGGCCGACATTTACGGTTGCAAAAGATTACTTGGATAAAACGCTGGGGTTTTCCGAATCCGCGGGCAATACCGGCAATGACTGGGCTATAACCGATGACCCGAATCCCGCGCTGGCAGATCCGACAGATCCGTCAGTTGGAATATTCTGGGACAGCGAAAAGTGGGGCGGCCTTTATCCGAAAGAGCTTTATAAATGGCATTCAATATCCGGATACGGACAGGCGCTGTCTGTAATTTGCAATATATCAACAAAAGATATTGATTATAAAATTTATGAAAATCTTTATGAATTTGAAGTGTCAAGGGGCAAGTTATGAGATTAACATACTATGCCTATCCCAATGGCGCCGTGTTTTTTAATTGGTGCAACAAGAAATTAAAGGGCAGATTAACGCAGTATAATTTTGTGCTTGCAATACAAGAAGAATCTGGTAAGATAAAAGGCGTAGTGGTTCTTACCACATTTCCGCATAATCTGTATATAGACTGTGCTGGAATAGGAATGTGGCTGACACGCGACATTCTGAACAATATATTTAATTTCTGTTTCAAAAATTTATCCTATAAAAGAATAACAGCCCTGACCAGTGCCAAGAATCACCGGGTGCACAAGTTTATATCGCGCCTGGGGTTTCGGCGCGAAGCTGTTCAAAAATATGCTTGGGACGGGGAAATAGCTATGTGGACATTCGGTTTAGTTTGGGAAAACTGGTGCGCCACAAAATTTTATAAAAAAGGAAGAAAAAATGCCGGTTAACGCCAATACTGGAATTTTTACGAAAATTTATACCTGGGTGCAGGATGCGCTGAATGGCGTTAAAATTTCTGCGAACAGATTTGACGCGCAAGAAAATGATATAGCAAACGCTATAAACGCCCAAATGGACCGGGCGGGAAAAAAAAGACCCACGGCAGATTGGGATATGAATCAGTTTAAGCTGACCAACCTGCGGCCGGGAAGCAATACAAACGATGGCGCGACATACGGCCAGATTCAAGCATTGCTCGCGCGGCACGCGTCCACGACGGCATTCGGCAATATTATGTTAGCGACTTTGGCTGAGGGGTTAGCCGGAACAGATACCCAGAAAGCCATTACGCCGAACATACTAAAAATGGTAGTGGATTACATATCAAATCAGCAGAATTCATTGCCGCCGAATTATGTCTGGGGGTTCGCAAATAACATCAATGATCAAATCAGATACAACTTGTTTCCCGGGGCGGGGTATGATTCAGCTGGTCAAAATCAGATTGTTTTACCGAGCAATATAACAAAGGATACAACCATAGTTTGGTCCGAGGGGAATAATGGCGGAACTTTGCCGTCCAGCATATCTAATATAAGCGGCAGATTTTATTTGTTTGTGATTTCAAAAGTAAATTCGCCTGCCACACCGGGAAAGCTGACAACGACAGATATTTCTGCTAATATTACGAATTTTCAACAATGCACAAATGGTGCGATAAATATCAATGTGGACGGTATAGATTATCAATTGACGGGGTTAAATTTTTCCACGGTCGGCACTGTGGCGGATATTGCGATGATAATAAACGGAGTTTTGCAGCATTCGTCAATAGTTGCAAATGGAAACACCTTAGTATGGTCCAGCAATAAGACCGGATCGCAAAGTTCTGTATCAATCAGTTCCGCGGCATCTGGCACCGATTTATATGGGGCTGCGTATTTGAATGGCGCGGATGCAACAACCACCGACGGTTATGATGTGGCTTTTGGCACATCTGACAGCGGAATAGACATAGATCCCAATGCGTCCAATTTAATGGCTACATCCGGGGCCCCGTATGTTGCGGGATACAGATATTTCAAACTTATAGGCATTGGAAATCTTAATAATGGCCAGATTTCCGGGCTGGATTCGCTGGTGGCGCCGCAGTTCCAGCGCCCGTCTGTGGGGCTGGGTACAATATCCGGAACAGTCAGCCTGCGCGAGGGTGTTAATTATACAGCGACAATCGGAGGCGAGACATTTTTCGCCTTACCCCCGATCGCCGCGCACAATACGATAATAAATATGACCGTGGCTATGGATCAAAATAATAGCGCGGTTGATATTGGCACAGAAACTTACTTTAACAGCGCGCCGCCCGCAACAATTGCGGGCGCTATATATGATTGTTTTTGGCAATACGACACACTTATTGGCAAATGGAAATTCGGCAGAGTTTGGGTGGTATAAATGATAGAAAAAAAGCTGTTTCTTAATCAACCGGCTGCGAACGATATTTTGGTGGCAATATCCGGCGCAAGTCAGTTTACGGATATGTCCCGCGTATTCGCGCCCGGCATTTATGAAATGTCCATAGGCGGCGGATCCGGTCAAAATGTAAACGGCACAAGCTTTGTTCAGCAATTCAGTGTCAGCGATTACTTTTATTTTAATGCGTATTGCGGCAGCAATAATACAGATCCGCGGATTGGGGGTACTAATCCGTATGCTGGACAATTTAAGGCGAATTCAGTGCTGAGATACAGCGGAGTGTTTGGCGGAAATGGCGAAAGCGACGGCATATTCGGGGGCGCTGGCGGTATAGGCGAAGATCAAGGCAAGCAACTTGGCGGTGGCGGCGGCAATGCGCTGGGGAATGCTTATTCTATAGGTGGCTATAACGCCGCCGACGGATCTGGCGGCGCAGGCAGCGCGGCGCACTGTATGCCGCTTACCAAATCGGATGGCGTCAGTCTTCCGGAATTTGGCGTTGATTATTTAAGGTGCTTTCACTGCGGCGGCGCGGGCGGCCGCGGTAATAGCTGGTCATACGGCGGCGGTGGCGGCGCTTATGGAAACGGAGCGCAAGGCAATGGGGCAAATGGTCTGAGTTATATAGGTGGTATTGGCACCGGTGGCACCGAAATTGGAGCCGCATCAGGCGTTAGTGCGGGCAAGGCGTGGTTTGATGGCGCAAGCTGGATAGATTTGGGTGTAGGCAATTCAAGCGCCGCGCCTGTGCAAACAATTAAACTGAAATTTATTTCAAGCGTGGTTTAGGAGAAAAAAATGGGAAAAAGTCCAAGTATACCGACATACGATACAGCGGCAGCGCAGAATGAGCAAATCTGGGCGGCCGATCAGAATCGTAAATACGGGCAAGTAAATTACAACGGATTGCAGGGTGGATATTCGTATCAAACCAATCCGGACGGAACGCAAACATTGGTTCAGAACGCATCATCGGCCGACAAAGCGCGGCAGAATCTGCAATCGCAATACCTTTCAGGTGTTGATCCGACAGAGTTATCAAACTTTAATGTAGATCCCAGTGTTGGGGCGAATGCGTACTGGAACGAGCAGATGACATATATGCAGCCCCAGTTCCAGCGCCAGACAAACGATATTATAACTAATTTAGAAAAGCGCGGGATTCCGGCGGGTAGCCCACAGTTTAACCAAGCGATGCAAGAAGTCGCGGATGCCCAGAACCGGAGTATGGCGACAACATCCGCAGGCGCGGTATCGGCCGGCCAGCAATATCAGACAAACGCCCTTAATAATATAATCAATAAGCAGGGGGCGCAGACTGGCGCAGCCGGAAGCTTGGCAAGCCAGATGTACCAAGTTAATCCATACAGCGGCACAGGCGGCACATTTGGCGGCACATACGACAGTCTGTACAACAGCCAAGTCCAGCAGGCCCAGCTGAAAGCCCAGCAACAAAACGCAATTATGGGTATGGTTGGTAGTATTGCTGGCGCAGGCGCCGGGGCTTTAACAGGGAGATTTTGATATGAATCCGCAAACAGGAACCAATATATCGGTAGGCAACGCATTGCCGCAATCAATCGTGCCGGTTAGCAATTACACTCAGACACGATTACAGCCGTCGCTGGTGCAACTTCTGAAAGAGCAACGCGATAAAATGACGGCCGGCCGTCAAGCGTATTCAGATGCGCGCGCCGCCGCTGAACCGGGTTATGTAGGTAGATTAAGTTCTGCGCTTAGCAACATAAAGCCGATTAATGACCCAATGGCAAATCCATTAGCCACGGCGCTAAGCAACTTTGGCGCGGCATTTGGTCAAACCCAACAGGCCGAGCAAAAGCGGATTGAAGCATCAGCGGATAAAGATTATATGGCGCTTCTTAAAGAAGCCGAGCAAGAAATGGATATGGCAAAGATTTTGGCGCAAGAAACGAATAAATTGGAAAATACCAATATGAAAGTTAATGACGGCGCCAACAGGGGCCCGAATCTGGGCACCGCCGCATTCTTTTTGGATCCAAAAATTAACGAAGATATGGCGCTTTTGAACACCCAAGCGGGCCGGTGGGACACTAATAAATTTGATCCGACCGACAAGAATCAAGGCTGGTGGTCGCGGCAAGGCGTGGTAGCTATGCCTGGCAAAGATTACGGCATATCCAGTAGTGATAATGATGAGCGCGCGCGAAAATATCAAGAATGGTCAAATAAGGCGACGCAGAATTTTCAGTCCGATTTGAAAAGAATTTACGGAAGCCAGTTATCGGATGCAGAATCAAAACGATTTTTTGACACACTGGGCATAAGCCCGGTTATAGATCCGGCAGTGCGACAAAGCCTTTATGATCAAGCTGTGGAGCGGTGGGCCTTGGAAAACGGATTACCGCCACCACAAAAGAACAATATAAATAAACCAGCAGGATTTGTAATTGAACAGGTGCAATAATGCCAAGATATAAAATAACATCGCCGGACGGCCGCGTCATAACTGTCAGTGGGGATCACGCGCCGACAGAATCAGATGCTGCGCAGATCTTTGCGACGCTGCCGCCAAAGTCGGATTTCCCAGCGGACAAAATCGCGGCCGCCCAGGATGCCGTAAATGCGCTTAAAAAAGAACAGCAATCTGAAACCCGTCCAATATCCGGGATTGCAAATTTCTTTACAAAAAATATCGGCGGCCGCCTGATAACCGCAGGTTTGCAAGGCTTGAACAAGGGCAATCCGATGACCGGATTCGGAATGATTGGCCCGGACGATGTAATCCGGCCGGAAAATATGGCAGAGCGAGCCCTGCAAACCGCAGCGGAATTTGCCACGCCGGCCGGCATATCGGCCAAAGCAATGGGCGCGATTGCAAAGGCGCCAAAAATAGCCGGTGCGCTGGCCAAGTCAAAGGTTGGACGCTTTGCCGCGAATGTGTTGACCCCGGCGGCAATGCCATTAGAATACGCTGGCGCTGCCGCTGGCGGCGCACTGACCGGTGCGGCAGATCCAGAAGACACAATAGGTAAAATCGCAACCGGCGTTGTCGGCGGCGGACTGGGCGCGGCGGGATTAGCCGCCGTTAATCGCGGCGCGGTTGGTATTGGAAAAAATATAATTGGCAAAACCACTCTCTCAGAAGCTCTGAGAGACGCAGAAAGAAATACAAAGCCCAGATTTTACGATAAATTGCTGGGCGAAAACGCAATGACCCGCCGGGAGCTGGAAGAAGTCCCGTTTGGACAATTGTCGCAAGCAAGATTGGATGAGTTAAACGGATTGCGAAATCTTAATAGCTTGATAAAAGTAGATAATGGGCGTATTTCTGTACCGTCAGATCGGGTAAAACATCTTTATGAATCAAGATCGGTTGACCCAAATTATTCCCCGCGCAAGTTATCTGAAATTATAAATGACGCCATATATAGCGATAATAGCATTATGTCAAGGCAGGCCGGTAAGCATTTTGACACGATAGCTTTTATAAATAAAGAATCCACGCCAAAAGATATAGCCTATGTAGGTGCGCGCGACAACAAGAACATAATTGTTTCAGGGCAAAAAATGCGGGCCAGTAATATAAAGGCCCGCCAATATATTGACTTGGATGGGCGGCCGTCCGTCCCGTCTGAATCACTTTCGCAATCCCAACTTAAAGGGCCTATTGGTCAAGTCAATAATATTATAAATCAAACCCCGACAAATGTCAAGCCATTGCTTTCGGATATTATATCTGATCGCAAAGCTTATTCGGCTTTGCAAAAAGGTATTCATTCTAGTGAGAATTTTTCCAATGATATTCAGTATGAAATCGCGCCCGAATTGCGCAATTCAAGCGAGCGCGTAAAAAAAGGCGTATTTGACATCCTAAATAAGCCACAATATGACAAAAACAGCAAATTAATATCAGAGCAATTTTCCAATGTCGGCGATATATATAAGGATTTCTTAAAGCAATACGGTGATGAAAGAATTGATAAAAGCAAGGTGGAATACCTGCGGTCCGGTTATTCTAATATATCAAAAATGTTCAAAAATGTGCGGGCAAATAATCCGCATTTGAAAAAGTATCCGGAAAATTCTCTGGCATTTTTGCAAAAAGTAAGCAGTAATCTTAAAGAGGATTTGCGACGCGCCGGCAGCAACGCTACAGGCACAAATATAAAAAATTTGAAAGCTGCAAATTCACAACTTGACAAGCTGATAGATGAAAGATTTGCAGGCCACGAATATATAGATAAAGCATATCGCCGGACGATACGCCAAATGCAGTTAATGGACGAGCTTTCCGAGCTGCCCGGAAGTGAACTTTCTGATTTTGCAAAAAAAATAAATACGCGCGAAAATCAAAGTTTAATAAGCGAACTTTTTGGACCGGAAACATCCGAAGAATTTGCGAAGTATATGCGACAGGAATCACAGAATTTTGACCGCCTTAAAAATTTGAATGCGCGCGCCGAATCCAAGATGTCGCAGGTTGGTATCCCTAAACCATTATGGCGTGAATCTGCTGAAACAATTGGATCTGCTCTGGGGACAATAGCTGATTTTGGATACAACGCAGCCGTGCGTAAAGCGCGCACAAAATTTGCACAGGATTTAGTATCCGGCAAAAAAACACCTGATGATATTTTTCAACTTTCAAAATTTCTTAAACAAAAAACCGCATCTGCGCCCGCCGGCATTAAAACCCTGGCGCCGCGCCTGATGCTTTCTGATTACCTGAACCAAGAGGATAAATAATGGCGGAAAAAATCAACTCTAAAGAAGAAAATTTGAAATGGGCAAAAGAAACTGTTGCTGCCAGAATTGCTGAAAATCTGATCAAGGAATCAGAATCAATTAAAGAATATCTGCCTTTGATCCAAATATTGGAAGATAATAATTTTAAGGGCGGCGCCCGGATGATTCGCGAAATTATCGCGGACGAGAAAAATCACATAATCCTACTTATGGGGTTAATTCGCGAATTTGACGGCAATATTCCAAATTCCAACCGCCGCCGACTACGTGGAACAGGCGTTAAAACAAATCAGAACCAACTTACAGGAAGAATAAATGCCAATAGACACAATACTAAGTCGGGATAACCAGAATAATTTGGCGTTGCGAGTTTTAATAAATGATCCGGCGCAGCTAAAAGACGAACTATTAACGCGCGACGAACACGGCAACCTGTGTATGCGCGTTGATTTGCAGGGTGGCACCGGCCCGCAAGGAGCGCAGGGCGCACAGGGGAATCAAGGCGCCCAGGGTGTAGTTGGCGCCCAAGGCCCGCAAGGGGATATTGGCGCAACCGGCGCCCAGGGGAATCAAGGCTGGCAGGGCATCGTCGGCGCCCAAGGTCCCCAGGGCGCGGACGGAATATCTGTGAATATTCAACCGGGTGTGTATTCGGCGTCAAACCCGCTGCCGGCATTTGGCACGACAGCCGAGGGACAGGCTTTTATATACCAAGATTCCAACAATCTTTACGATTTATATATACATCCAATCGGCGGGACAGGCTGGCTGATTATTGATGATTGGGCCGGTATTCCCGGGCCAACCGGCCCGCAAGGTAGTCAAGGCCCGCAGGGACCAACCGGCCCGCAAGGGGTCAGCGGGTCAGCGGGTCCAACTGGCGCACAGGGTCCAACTGGCGCCCAAGGCCCAACCGGCCCGCAAGGAGCGCAGGGCGCACAGGGGAATCAAGGCACTGTTGGCGCACAGGGTGTGCGCGGATTCCAAGGGTATCAAGGTCAGCAGGGCTATCAAGGCACACAGGGTTATCAGGGTTCCGTCGGCGCCCAAGGTGCAACCGGCGCCCAAGGGGTCAGTGGTCCCCAAGGCTCTACCGGCGCAACCGGTAATCAAGGCTGGCAAGGTAATGTCGGAGCCACCGGCCCGCAGGGTCCAATAGGCGGCTCTGACGGAGCTGCCACCATAGGTAGCCGTATAATTATAAACGCTGCCCGCAGCGTGCAAGAGCAGGACCAGCAGGGGACTATCAGTCTGTCCGGCACCACGGCATTCAGCATCGCGGACCACTGGTCCGTACATCCGGAAATCTTCACATCCCTTGTTAACGCGGGCATCTTTATTAATAACGGCGACGGAACTTTTGTTGCATCTCCAAACGCGCGGAGCATAGAAAGGTATAATACGAGTGCCAACAGCGCTATATCGCTTAGCCTTAGTGTTGGAAGTTATACCAGTCCAGCCACTGGTATACTTGTATATACTAATGCGACAGGGAGTGGAAGTAACAACAGCCAAAACGGCATAGTTATAACCATTAATGGTACCCGCTATGATATGATACACGGGTGGAGTGGCGCGGATTATATGTCCGGTTTCGGAACCGTATATATCAACAAGGGCGACACTTACGAAATCTTATATACAAACAACGGAACTCTGCTAATCCAGCCGGCAATATATCGTAATGACGAATATATCATCACGGACAAGTATATATCCAATTACACCGCGCCAGCGGCGGCGCCTGTGTTTAACTATGCCGTTGGCGATATTACAATAAAAAGCATACCGCTGTCTGTATCAGAGCAGGATTCGCTTGGCGCCATAAGCCTTGACAGCACTAGCGCGTGGAACATCGCGACGCACTGGGCAAACAATATGACGCAGTACAATGCGTTAGTTGCAGAGGGTGCGTTGATAGACAATGGCAACGGTACTTTCACTGTCAATAATTTTTATGCAGGATTTACCTGCAAACAAAAGATTTTTGACACCGGATTTCAGGAAGTAAATGATATTGTTATATCTGGAACAGATAATCAGGTTTGGCCGCATAATCTGAATCTGACACAGAATCAGATTGAAGCTGGAATTACTTTCCGTATATATCTAAAATACAAAGGAAGTCCGGGAAGCACAAATTATCCCGCTGGCTCGGTCTTTGAATCAGACATCCGGGACGATGCCGCATTCCCGGAGTATCCAGTGATATCGGCAAACAATATTTCATTCGGCGCAAGTGCACCGACGCAAATATGTGTTTTTTATAATAGCAATGGAGCCACTGCTTGGGTTGGATATAACAACAATAGTAATTCTTTTCTTATGAAATGGATTTTGGAAGCAAACGCGCCGATAAAGAATGGCTATCTTATTACTGGTAAATGGGGGGCGTAGATATGCAAGAATTAATCAAAGATATTCTGACCCTTGGGTATAACCGATATAAAGAAAATCGTAAGTTTCAGCAGAAAATGCTGACCGTTGTGGACAAACTGGACGTGGCGGAAATCGTGCTGAAACGCCTGGAATTCCTTAACTGTTATCAACACAAAGGAAACTATCAAACGCTTTGCAAATTATACGATGAGTATAAGAAGCTGGGCGGCAATAGCTATATTGATGATTTGTTTTTGAATTACAAAAAAGGACAAAAAAAATGAAGAAATGGTTTAATTCTTGGGAATGGCTAAAATGCAGTAATGGCAACTGGAATTTTGCGCGTATAGTTAGCGTTTTATTTCTTGTGCCTATACAGGCTTATACTCTGGCTCATACTATATCAATTAAGGGGCTGGAATCAATCGGCAGCCTATATCAGTGGCTTGTCGTTTTTATACCCGGTGAACTGATAATTTTTCTGTTTGCGCTGGAAATCTGGCGCGACATAAAAAATACAGGATTGCGCTTGAAAGTCGGGGACAAGGAAATCAATATCGGCAAAGCCGAGTAAACAGTTTGGCACAAAAGGCCCGATTCAAATGCGTTCTTGGGCCTGCCAAAGTTGACTTCCTGGATTCGGGAAGTCAATCAATTTAACTCAAAAAAAGGATAAATAAAATGATAAAAGATAAAAATAAGTTATGCGAAAAGTGTGCGCTTATATTTTTGAAGTCATCTTTTAATTTTTGCCCTTATTGTGGAAAAAAATTAAAAGCCACAGATTTACAAATAAATTACAGCGAGCATTATATGCCAATAGCGCAAATAAACAAAGTTGAATAAAAATATGCGAAAGAAAGCTGCCAAAAGGTTATTTGCCAACCTGTCAGAGCCGATACTCTGTTGCATCTGCGGCGCGGCGATACTTAATCCAAAAGAGCTTTCAAAGGAGCACGAGCCGCCACTATCCAGAGGCGGCACGAAAAACGGCTGGGCCTGGGCGCACAAGTCCTGCAATAACCGCAAGGGCGCACTGACACAGCAAGAGTATCAGCAATGGCTGATACTTGAAAAACGGAGGCACGGCAATGAGCGTTAAACTGACTGGTTGCGATTCTTGGCTGCGCCGTTGGCTATGCAGGCTTCGCGGCGGCAAATTGCGTTGTTGCTATAATTATAATAACCAACCGGTTGGATGCTACTGCCGTAGTGTCAAAAAAAACAAGAAAGGGTAGCATAATGCAAGAAGCACACATAATAAAAGAATCAATGCTGTTATGGACTGGTGATAATTGCAAATACTGCGATGAATTGCACCAGAAAGCAGAAGAAACTGGCACACTTTTGCCAATTAAATTAAATGCTCGCGAGCATTTGGATAGGGCAAAAGAGCTTGGGATTAAAACTATCCCAACACTTTACTACAACGGCCAGTTGATAACTGGCGTTGATGAAATCCTGAGCGTTATACGCGCAGAAATGCAACTACAAGCCGAAATGGGGGATAAAAGGAGTAAAAAATGATAGAATTGATAGGCTTTACAATAATAGGTATGTTTTTTATAAGCATTTTTATCTTTATTTTTGCGGCGGAAGAAATATTGGAGCGTCGGGCTGCCAGGCACGCCGCTAAACAAACCCCAAAAAAGCCCGACACGAAGCGTTGCGAGTTTGGTCTGTGCGTGTTATTGGCCTGTGCGCTGGGTTTGTCTGCGTGCGGCACTACGCCGCCGTCAAAAGCTATTCTGGATAACGCGGGTGCGCAAATTGAAAATGTTAAGAAGCAGGTAGCAGCGCTGCCGACCGAGTGCAACGCGCAGCCGATAATTGCGCAGCTGGATGCAATCGCCGGGGCGCAACAGGCGGCGGCCGCCGCGTGCGAGTCGGAAAAGGCCCCGATTCGGAAAGATATCTGGATATGGCGTCTGATAAGCGGCTTTCTAGCGACCATTATCGCAGCGTTTGTTGTATACAAAGTAATCAAAAAATAGCAAAAAAATCAATTGGAGGGGTAAATGTCTTATTCGGAAAATTTTACAAAATCATTAAAACCGCTATTGGCGGCCGAGGGTGGCTATGTATGCCGAGCATCTGACACTGGCGGCCAGACTTACGCCGGTATCACGCGTCGTGATAATCCAGGCTGCGCGTTTTGGAGCCAAATTGACGACATCTGTACGAAGATGTCGCAAAAGTCAAGTAATGGCACGGACGAGCTGGCACGGACGATTAATAAAGTCCTGAGTGTTAATCAGCGCGCGCAATCGGAGATTGCGGAATGCTATCACGCGCGGTACTGGTTGCCCGCGAACTGCGACAGTCTGCCGTGGCCGATATGCGCGATAGTGTTTTCAACGGCCGTGAACTGCGGCACGGTTCCCGCAAAAAAGATACTGCAACAGGCACTCGGAGTCGTGGTGGACGGCAATGTCGGCCCCAAGACTTTGGCGGCCGTTGAATCGGCGAATCAGAATACCTTAAAAGCCAAATACTGCGATGTACTGACTGCGCATTATCAGGGGATTGTGTCCAAGAATCCCGCGCAAAAGCCGAATCTGACCGGCTGGCTTCGCCGAGTTGCGGATCTGCGCAAACTTTGAAAGTGTTTGCAAAAAGCTTTCAAAATATTGGATTATTTGAAAGAATAACCCCGGTAGCGAACTACCGGGGTTTAATATTGGGACAAGCCCTGTTAACCGCCGGGTTTCCGGCGGCAACTTTATTGCCAGTTTCGGACACTCCACTGGCGGGGAGTTAGGAGAGTACCTGTTTAGTTCAACTTTGTCCTATCCGGTTTATTGCTCCGGAATCTTGCTTATGAAAATCTTTGTCCACAAACCGTGGCAATAAGATTTAATCAGGTCTATATACTCATATTGCATAGCCTTTGGTAAGGCCTTATTAATCAAATCAATAACACTTATCAGTGTATCAGTTGGCATATAGGTTAACGGCGTGCCAAAATCATCATCGTCTTCGCAATTGTTCGCAGCGGCGACACAAAGCTCGCGCGCCGCCCACGAGCTCCTGCGGTATTCCGGGAACTCGGCCAAGATGCCCAACAGGTTATCCGCGTGCCAGACCGAAGTGGACGCCGAGTTATCACAGAGCCACAACAGCCAGCCAGAATCTGTGTCATCTTCATAGGTTATCTTATAGCTTCTCTTCGTGTTCTTTTTAGAATCCTTCGTATCCTGCACCGGTATAAAATTATTGTTGTTAAAGTTATTAGAATGAACAACCACCACTACTTGCTTAACAGCTTTGCCGTATTCTTTCTGATTGCTTATGCTGAAATCTGCAAACCATTTAGTCTGGCGTTGCATATTCTCTTCGTCGTGTTTATTCCCAGTATTATTGACCAGCGTGTATTTACCCGCTTCCACAATCAAGTGGAACAGCGGGAAATCAGTTGCGATTTGTTTGTGTGTCATTTTTTTAATCCTTTTGTAATTAAATTAAAAAGATATTCAGATAATTCTGGCTCAAACATATTCCGCAAAACCTGTCTTTTATTTTTGATTTTTGGCCAATTGGACAAGTCAAACCCCGTATCATCCTTAACACGCTTTATAGAGTAGTAGTCTATATTTTTTATACCACGGTTCGGGGAGATTTTATTTGATTTAGGGGGGGGCGGTATAAGGAGCGGAATGTCAGCGTTAGTCCATACATAATGCCGTCCGATTTTGCGCAAAAATAGCGGGGCGAACCGGACGAAGCGATCATAATATGGATTGACATTTTCTATAATCCAAGTCGGCGGATTATTACTTGGCAATGTCATCATAAATATTAGTAGTTGAATAAGCATTGGGTCAATGAATTCGTGCTCTTTTGCTTTTGAATTTTTCTTATTACGAACTCCGAGCTGATAACGCAAGCGCGAGTGTGTCTGGCACGGCGGCGAAGCTTGTATAATATTTTCTTTTCCTTGATAAGTCTTCCAATTATCGCGCAGATAGGCCATAGCGTCGCCGACGATTACTGTGTGGTTCGGATAGCGGTCAGCGTAGCACTCGGCGATCGCCGGGTCATTTTCAATGGATACAACATCCCAGCCGGACAAGTCCAGCTTTTCGCACCAGCCACCGATTCCAGCAAAAAGTACAAGCATTTTTGGCATCAGAAAATACTTAAATTATCGGGTTTCGGCTCCCCGGAATTGTTATAGGCATCCAGTGCCGCCTGAGCGGATACCAATATGTCTTTGCGCAATTTATCTTCGTTAATCGGTACCATACATAACTCTTCCATATACTCCGCTAGCTTAGCTAATTTGTAATAATCTTCCCTGTCCAAGGCATTTTGTAAGTCGTATTCTTCGGGTATTAGCACATAACTAACTATTAATCTTTTATCTTTTGGTAAGCGACATTCTAGATCGTGCTTACCAAAATCACCAATATCGGTGAATTTATCTATCGTTTCTTTTACAAATTCAATAAGTTCAGTGGCAGTGCCACTTGATGGGAATCCCGCTTTCAAAACAGCTTCAAAGTCAGCTGAGAGTATTATGGTTTTCATCGTCAAATCTCCTTTGGTTAGGCTTATTGTAGATTAATCTACTTTAATTGTCAAATAAAAAATGTAGATTGTTCTTAATAATAAGAGGATAGGGATTGTAGTACAATTAATAAGTAAGGATATAAAATGCTGACTAACAAACAAATAATAGCCAGAATTCGCTCTATTGCCAGCGCAAAAGGGATAAAAAACGATGCTGAAATTGCAAGGCGCGCCGGAACAACTCACGTAATGCTTATAGATATTCCAAATCTAAAAACATCCCCCCGCTTGGATACCATAGACAAGTTCGCGCGCGCTCTTGGCGTATCGGTTTCAGATTTAATTTACCCCGAACAATCACAAAAAGATACCGAAATGCTGGAAATATGGAATCAATTAAACGATTCGGAACAATCCGAAATGCGCGGACTGATGTCCGGAATAATTTTACGCAGAAAATACGGACTGGATTCTGATTCTGAGCATAAAAAAACATTACCAAAGAAATCCGCCGCCGCATAATTGCCGAAAACATAGTATTTATCACGGATTTGAAATTATTAAGAGAATTGAATTAATAAGGGAAATTTTAATATGGAGCGGCTAATTGTTATTTTAATTATTTTATTTGTTTGGATTTTTTGGAATTTAAGCGCAATTAAGAAACATCACAAGACAAAAGTAAAACTTGATTCGTATCAGAAATCTGTGTTTGAATATATAACTAAAAATAATGGCAATGTATTTATTCAAGGGAAAGCAGGAACCGGAAAATCAACATTTATCAAATTTCTAGCCAAATATTATAATAACAATATTTTGATAGCTGCCCCAACTGGTATAGCGGCTATAAATATAGATGGCTCCACTATTAATTCTCTTTATAAGATTCCCCCAGAAGATATATTAGATCAAGAACAAATTATTGATTCTGTAAACTTGGACCCTAATAAATATCCACGAAAAAAACTATTTGAAGCGGCGGAATTGTTAATAATTGACGAAATATCTATGGTGCGGCCCGATATTTTAGATGCAATAGATAATATTCTTCGCGAACTTTTAGATAAAGAAAAACCTTTTGGTGGAAAACAATTGTTATTATTAGGCGATTTATTTCAATTACCACCGATTATAAAAAATGATAAATCTGATACGGATTCAGTTAGTGTAAGCGCTATATTTAAGGATATTTACGGCTTTTCTAATGCTTATTTTTTTGATTCTATCGCATATAAAACCGGAAAATTTAGAATTTTTGAATTTACTAAGGTATATCGTCAAGACGCCGATAATTTACTCACAAAAAATTTAGATAATTTACGAAATAATATCAATATACAAGAAACGATTAATTATTTTAATACTCTTAAACATTATGACCCTAAAATGTTAAATGAATATACGACGATAACGCCATATAGAAAAGTTGCAGAAAATATAAATAATAAACGCTTACGGGAAAACCCTAATGAGCCGCTATCTTTCACAGCAAAAATTATTGATAAATTCCCTGCGGATGAAGCGCCCAGCCCAAAATTATTAACATTAAAAGTTGGAACACTGGTTATGTTTACTAATAATAGCAAACCTAACTGGCATAATGGAAGTATGGGGGTGATCACGGGTTTTGAAAAAGACGAAAATGACGGGGAAGATATTATTATCGTAAGTACATTGCCTAATAAAAAAGAAGTTCGGGTTATTAAAACCGAATGGGAAAAGAAACAATATTATTATGATAAAAAAAGTGGAAAAGTTTCTCAAAAAACTATCGGTAAATTTATACAGTTTCCGCTGGCGCTGGGTTATGCGATGACGATACACAAGGCCCAAGGGAAAACATTACATAAAGTTATAATAGACATATCCCGCGGAGCGTTTGCACACGGACAAACCTATGTTGCCCTAAGCAGAACAAGATATAGTTCCGATATGTATATAAAAAATGACTTAAAAATATCTGACTGCTTAACGGATCACAGAATTATTAACTTCTTATCAAAAAAATAATCCCTATCCTCTTATTATTAAGAACAATCTACATTTTTTATTTGACAATTAAAGTAGATTAATCTACAATAAGCCTAACCAAAGGAGATTTGACGATGAAATACTTCAAACACACCTGCAAATCCACATTAGAACAACGGCTTGCCCGTAAGTTTCAACAACTTTCTAATGGTCAAGCCTGCGCCGTATGCGGCCAAATCGCACACTGCGAGCATCACATCATCCGGCGCCACCAGTCCGAACTGCTGCGCTATGACTGGCGCAACGGCCTGCACCTGTGCCGCGAGTGCCACAACCGCATTCACAACGGCGAAATCCCGGAACCTGTCGCGCCCAAGCACAAAGAGCTGTTGCAGTTCATCGCGACAATTAACTTTAAGGATATTCTGCGCGAGCGCGGAATCACAGCCGAAGAGTATTACCGCGAGAAAGAGCGCGAGCTGGATGAACAGTTATCAGATTTGGACATACAATATGTCCGAATATCAAACGGCTATGTATACCAAGGACCAGACATACCGTTTTAATAAGTTTGGGGCAAATTTTTGACAAGTCAAAAATCCTTTGAACGCCGGGTGTGGCCCCAGCCCGGCAACTTTAACAAGCCCCGGAATCTATCTGATGTGTTTCAGCAGGGGCGCCAAGTTTTGCGACGCGCCCGTCAGTAGGTGCATATAGTAGGCGATGACAAGAAGCCGAATTGTGCGGAAAGCGAGTAGCTAAGTAGAAACCCGACCGCGCGGGGGATCGCCGCGCGAAAGACTGTTGGAAAGACAACACGAGATTAACGGCAAACACTGCGCGATGCATTTCGCGGCAGGTGATTTTTGCAACAAAAAAAGGGAGAGAAAAATGGAACTTAATGAAAATCTGGAATTAAGTCTGGGCGAAAAGCTGGGTGGCGTGGCATTCGGTTTGTTTTTATTTTTGCTGTGTTTGCCGGATATATATTGCAATAAAGGGGGATAAAATGCTGACTATTGAACAAATCAGAGCCAAGGTAGATCTGCCGGTATCGGACGAAGTGCTGATGCGGCTGCGGGATTTGATTTACAAAACAGTTTACGGATTTATGGGGGCAATCAAATGAAACTTGTAATAGCGCCATTTTGGATGAATTGGGCATTTTGGGCCGCTGGATATAACTCCTATTATGTGTTTGTAAATATAGATAAATGGGTTAAATAATGAGCAACAACGCAGTCATTTATGCCAGAGTGTCTTCGGCCCAGCAGCGCCGGGATAATTCCATTGCGTCCCAGCTGGACGCCTGTCGCAAGTATGCGGCGGCGCGGGGTATGACTGTGGTCCGTGAATTTATGGATGACGGATTTTCGGGCAAAAATGACCAGCGGCCGGACTTACAAAATATGCTGCGTTGGCTGAAAAAGAATCCGGACACAACGGTCATAGCTTACGATACATCGCGCATAGCCCGGCATATCGGAACTATGTGCAATATCAGCGACGCAATAGATGTGGCGGATTGCAGTTTGTCATTCGTGGTAATGAACTTTGATAAAACGCCCGAGGGCGAATTTATGAAGAATATGATTTCCGCCCAGAATCAATACTTCCGCGAATCCAATACAAGAAAGGTAAAAGACAGTATGCTGAGCCAGATGAAGCTGGGTATATACCTGCTGAATCCGCCAATAGGATATGCAAGGTCAAGGGACGGCCAGAAACGACTGGTACTGGTAAGGGACGAGCCAACAGCAACGATAATAGCGGAAGCAATAGGCAAATACGCCACAGGACAACTGAATACAAAGCTTGATGTTGCAGACTGGCTGAACAAAAGACTGTCAAAGCCGATAGGTGAAGACACGGCCCGAAGAATAGTAGAGAGCCCAGTATACACTGCAAGGTTTGCTTACAAGCCCTGGGGTATACCAGAGCAGGATTGGCATATAGAACCAATAATAACCCCAGAACTGCACCAAAGGGTAATGGATAGGATAAAAGGCATAGGAAGACACCAGATGCGAAGCAACCTACTTGAAGACTTTCCATTACGGGGATATGTAATCTGTGGATACTGCGGACACCCATTGACCAGCTGTTGGTCAAGTGGAAAGAATAATAAGTTCCCATACTATTTTTGCTCCCAGAAAGGATGCAGTCATTATGGCAAGTCAATCCGCCGGGCGGACATTGAAGATGCAATGCTGACCGTTTTAAGCGACATCAGGGCAGATGATAGCATTCTTGCGCTGGTTGACCTTATTATTGACAATGTTGCAGAAAAAGCGCATAATGAAGCATTGGCAAGCGCGAAGAACTTAAACGGCGTTATTGCCGATATTCAGAAAGAAATTGATGCGCTGGTGGATTTGATTGCGAAGCGCTCTTTGAATTGTGCGCTGGCCAATGACCCAGTGGCGGCGCAGTACGAAGACAAGATTTGGAAATTGACTTCCCGGATTCAGGAATTGAAAGCAGATCAAAAGAATCTGGAAACCGGGCACGCAGGCAAGGATTATAGGGCAGCGTTTGAACGGACGCGTGAGTTCATTAGAACACCTGTAAAATTGTTTGAAAATGGCGATTTATCGCAGAAAAGAAAGGTGCTTGAAGTAGTATTCAAGGGTAAACCGAGGTATTTCAGAAATGAGGGTTATAGAACACCGGAAATAGCCGAGATTTTCAGCATTTTATCAGAAAAAAACGAGAGTAAAATAGATTGGTGCACCCGGCGCGATTCGAACGCGCAATCCCCGCCTTCGGAGGGCGATGCTCTATCCAGTTAAGCCACGGGTGCATTGCCGATTACTATAAATCATTATTCCCGCCCTTGCAAATAAAAATAATCACGCGAGCACAACAAAGCTATCTTTATGCGCTCGGACAGAAATCAAAACGAACACGCAGTGTTCGTCATCCCTTTGAGGCTCGGGATCCACTGCGTCGCAGACCTTAATCCTCGAAGCGGATACACTGTATAAATGCTTCGCATTAAAGCCTGCGGCGCAGTGGATCCCGGCCTGCGCCGGGATGACGATTTACTTCGTAAATCGTTTTGATTTTATTTTGATTCTTAAAAGATACACTCTTTGCACTTGCATCTATAATAATAATTGACTACAATTTGGCAAATGAAAAAGTTCCTGCCGTTTTTATTAATCCTGGCCGCCTGCAACAGTATGTATATAAAGCCGGATACGATTGACAAGACAAAAACCGTATTCGCCGGGCGCGGCGGTTATTCTATGACGCGCAGCATAAAAGAAAGAATGGAAGAACGCGGATACAATGTCATAGTCGGCGTGGCAAGGACTATTTACACAGTTGATATAACCGATGACGAATGGAATGATGTGCGCGATTTCAAAGGAAATAAAGTTCCAAAAGAAGCACGCTATGTTGTCAATGTTTCGGAACGGCGCGAGAAATTCTTTCCGACCTGGTGTTTGTTCAATGGTTTCTGGTGGTGGAATTTCAATGTTTCTATCGCAGACCAGATGACCGGCGAAGAGCTGTTATCTTGGCGCGGCCGCGGCTGCGCGAACAGCTCTCTGCGCAAGCTGGACGCCGCTTTGGATGAATTAGAGAAATAACTGGATTCCTTTATTCAAACACCCTCCCCGGCCACTTCGTGGCCACCCCTCCATAGGAGGGGAATTTTCACCGAGTTTAATTTCCACCAATTGCTAATTGATAATTGCTAACTGCTAATTAAAAACGCCCAAACGGGCGTTTTTTACTTTGTCTTCTTTTTGCTTTCCAGCAGGTATTTCCAAACAAATCCCGCCAGCACCGCGCCCGCTATCGGCGCGACCCAAAACACCCACAGCTGAGCCATTGCCGCCGGATCCGTCGCAAACAAAGCCTGGGATGTGCTGCGCGCCGGATTCACCGATGTATTCGTAATCGGTATGCTGACCAAGTGTATCGCCGTCAATGCAAGTCCTATTGCTACGCCTGCAAATTTATTAAACGCATCCTTTGCCGTGGTTCCCAGAATCACCAGCAAAAACACCGCCGTCATCACGACTTCGCACAGCACCGCCGCGCACAAGGTATAGGTTCCATAAATATTTGCCGCAAATCCGCCTACATCAACGCCGCCGCCGGAAACGCCCGTCGCAATTCCATAAATCACGGCCGCGCCCAATATCGCGCCCGCAACCTGAGCCACCACATACGGCAGGACAGAGCGCCACTTGAAACAGCCCGCCGTCGCCAAGCCGATTGACACCGCCGGATTGAAATGTCCGCCGGAAATCGGGCCGACTGCATAGGCCATAACCAGAACGGAAAGTCCGAATGCCAAAGCGATTCCTGCGAAGCCTATGTACGCGCCCGCAAGCACGGCAGAGCCGCAGCCGAACAGAACCAAGACAAAAGTCCCCAATAATTCTGCGAAAAGTTTTTTCATAGTAAAGCCTCCATTGCTTATACGGCTGTAATTATGACAGAAATCCTAAACTGAAAAAAGGATAAAAAAAACTTGCATTTTGATCGGCAATACTATAAACTGCACGGGCATCGGCTAGGTAGCTCAGTTGGTAGAGCAAGGGACTGAAAATCCCTGTGTCGGCGGTTCGATTCCGTCCCTAGCCACCACCCTTCGCTGCTGCGCAGCTTCGGGTGGCAAGCCAGAAATCACAATCTCCCTAAAACCTGCTGGACAGGCCAATGTGGCCGCTGATTCCGCTGATGTCATTCCCGCTGCGCAAATTAATTTTCGCTTCCACAGATGTAGAATCCGCAACCTGCCCCACCAGGCCCACACCATACTCAAAGTATGAATCCGGCGCAGTCAAATCCTGCATTTCAACCTGGCCCGCCGTATTCTTTACCTTATTCATCATATTCTTTACATAGCTTCCCGAAAAGAACGCATTAAAAGAATCCATCCCAAGCATAGCCGAAATCCCCGGGATTGCCGTAAATCCGGCCAGTTTGTCGGAATGCATTGCAATATCGCCGTAATTGGAATTCCAATTTTGTGCGCCGAAATAATTATATGACAGCGTCAAATTCGGCTGGATTATCACATTCTGGGTTCCCGGACGCCAATCATACGCCAGCTTTCCGGCCGCGCCTGCAAACCAATTGTCAACGGAATCATCGGTGCCGGCGACTTGGATTTTGTTATTATAAATTCCGCCATAGCCCAGAATCGCAGCGATGAAATCCCCGTCGGACCAGCTGCTCATCAAGCCTGCTTGCGCGCCGTTCTGGGTCATTTCCACGCCGTTAAAGCTTTGTTTTCCGCCGTTGTATTCCATATAAAATGTCGGAACCCAATGCCATCTGCCGCCAATAGAAACCGCGTCAAAATCATATCCAGCGATAACACCGAAAGAATCATTGCTGATTTCATCCAGCGCCTGATTCAGATTCAATTTTTCTTTTCCGCCGTATGCTTTTGCAAAGACTCCGTCTTTGTGGCGCTCAAACTGCCAGGGCGCGAATTCGCAGTGCAGGCACTCGTTGCTGTCCATAAAGATATGCTCAAACATAATATTATTCAGCATAGTCTGGGCGGACAATACCGCGCTTGCAGCAACACCGCCGCGCGGGCCCGCCGGGTTCAAGTCTTGCAGCCGCAGCTCATAATTACCGCTGCCCAGCGAGTACAGGCCGTAATCGCCCACAGCCGTGGAAACGCGCTGACTGCCGGCCGCAAATTGAATAGATGAATCATAACTTGGCGATTCCATAATCGTAAACGGCACGACCGCAACGGTTGGCGAATTCAGCAAATTTACCTGGGACAAAATTACCGTTCCGCCCATTGCGATCGTATCCGCAACACCAGTTGCAGAGTTTCCCGGCGCCGCCAAATCCCCCGGCGCCGCGGTGCCGCCGCTGAAAGAAAATACATCAGAAACAAAATTCTGAGCATCCAAATCAACCGCAAAATTGGCCGTGGTAGTGCTTGAATTAATGGCCGAATACAATGCGAACTTTCCAGCGAATGTGTGCGTCTGCAACGCGCCGTCTATACTGTTAAATGTCGCGCCGTCGCCCATTGCCAGATTACCGCTGGTTTGCGCGTATGTTCCGTTTCCCGCGCCCAGAGTCAGGGTATAATCTATCGCATACACTGTGGAGTTTGACAAGACAATATCGCCGCCGAATATTCCGTTATATGAATTATTGCGATTCAAATATCCCGTCGCCATATTCTGCAAAAATATAACTCCGCCGGTCTGCACGAATGCGCCCGAATACACCAGCATATTTTTGCCGCCCATAATCACCCAGCCGTCGGACATACTGGCCGCTCCAAAACTGCCGTCCGCTTCCACCAGCATATCCGTCGCGCCCAGGTACAATGTTCCGCCGGCAATCTCGTAATATCCCGTATGAAACAGATTAAAGTTCGCAGCCTTGCCTATCAAGTCATTCACATTGCCCAGGCGCAGCGATCCGTATAAATTGATAGAACCGCCGGTTATATTCAGCACCGCGGCGTCATCTTTCGCCGCGTCTGCGTTCCAATTCAAAGTACCGGCATTTATATTGCTTGTCCCGCCAAAGAAATTTCCATTGGCGTTCACAATACCGTTGCTCATATTAAATGCGCCCAAGTACTGCGAATTATCGCCGTTCAGATTTAATATCGCGGCGCCGTCTTTATTTATGACGCCGACGCTTGTGCCACTGATTCCGCCGTTAAAACTAATGCTGCCGCCGGTTGACGCGAATGTCAATATTCCGGAATTATACAAGTCATTGCCGGTGCTGCGGCGATAATTTTCGCTGAAAACTATATCGCCGCCGGACATCGCGACCAGGGTCAAATTACCGGCATTATATATCGCGCCACCCGCGCCGGTATCCGCCACATTTCCTGTGAAATTCATTTCCGATGTTCCGGAATAAATAGTCAAGGTTCCATTTGCGTCATTATAAATCGCCCCGCCAGATGCCGCGGTATTGTTGGTAAAAGATCCCGCGCTGATCTGCAAATTCGCATTATTATAAATCGCGCCGGCCGTGTTATGATCCCAATCAGTATTTTGGACAGAAACAGTTCCCGCCAGAATATTCAATGCCACGCCGTTGTTCTGTTGAATCAGCAAGTCAGACAATAACGCCGTGGAATTAGCATTATTCATAGTCAGAACATTGGTTGAATTTTCCACCGTCAAATCCGCCAATGTAAAATATGTATCATCAATTCCTACATTAAACAAAGACTGATAAATACTTAGATCCGTCGCATTCAATCCTGATAATACGCTGGTGCGGGTGCCGGAATTCGCGCCGTGAACAGAAAAAGTTCCGGCGGCCATTGGATCCAAATCCGCCGCATTATAATAAACTTCGTTCGCGCCGATTTGCCACGCGCGCGCGGTGGCGCTGGAAAAAGTCGCCGCGATCGCCGTCGGCGTCAATGCGTTCACATCATTCAGGACCAAGACTGTCGCCGCGCCCGTATCCGGAGTATTAATATTTACAGTCGGGCTTTCGCCGTCGCCGCCGGGCGTTATGACAACTTGTCCGCCGGGAATATCAACTGTTCCGCCGTCGCCCGGATTTACAACTGTTGTATTTCCGCCGCCGGTATCAACGGTTATCAGTCCGGTATCCGGATCTTGGGTTATGCTCGTCGTTCCGCCGCCGCTGCCGCCGGTATCAACAGTTATTAATCCAGTATCCGGATTCTGGGTTATAGAGTTCCCGCCGCCGCCCGTTGTTATCGCCGAAAATTGCAAGTACTGATCGTTTATCGTGGTTATATTATATGTTCCCAAACTGGTCGCGACAGTTTGCACCAGTCCGTTCTGAAACTTTAACACATTGCCGTAAATTGCGCGCACCATTCCGGTTATGATTCCGTTTTCATCATCAACATAAACCTGGCCCAGGCCAATCGTTCCGCCGCCCGCAGCGACATTGACTGTATCCAATTGCAATGCCCCCAAATCGTTTCCTATTTTCAAAGACAGCGATGCTGCATTGTCCGCCGATAAATTGCCGAATGAAAAAGATTGATAGCTGCTTGACGATTGCGCAAGATTTATTACTGAATTCGCAAAGTGATAATTCGTGCTGCTGCCGAAACTGGTCGCGCCAAAAGTTATGTCAGAATCATTGAATGTTATCTGATTGCTTTCCCCGTTCGTTATATCGTTTTGCAGATTAAACATCGCGCCGTGAAAATTCACCGCCGCGCCGGTTCCTTCAAACGCTATCCCGGCAGCCGCAAGGTTTGCGGCGGCCGCGACATTCACGCGCGATGACGATGTTGAATAAAAATTCAGGGTTGAGTTATCCAGCATACTGGCGTTGAAATAAAATCTTTTCGCGCTGGAATTTATATTCGCCGTGCCGCCGAAATTATTCAACCCGCCGAACATAACGCCGGATGAATTCAATGTAGCGCCGGCCGCTTGATTAAAGGCGCCGGTGTATCCGAAACTCTGACTGCCTGCATTCAAATTGAAGGCAGTGCCGGTGCCCTGATTAATTACCCCCAGCCCCCCTATTCCGTCATTGATATTTACAATTCCGGTCCCCAGTATGTTTATAATTGCATTATTCGTCGCCTGATAAATATCCGCCCCGTTTGCAGAAGACGCTGCATAGTTGTTTCCGAACGTTATGCCATTTGTTCCGGTATTCAGATTAATAACGCCGAACCCGTCATTATAAATAGCTCCGCCATATGTCGCACCGTTGCCCCAAAACAAAGTTCCGTCGCTTATATCCAGACCGGTGGCATTAAAGCGCCCATTGGCCCTGTAATTATAAATTGCGCCGCCGTTTGCGCTTGCATAATTGTTTGTAAAATTGCCGCTGACGGAATGGTGCAAAACCGCTTGGCCGGGATTGATATTGCTGTAAATAGCGCCGCCGACAGTCGCTTTGTTGCCGTCAAAATTCCCGGAAATATTATATTCAATAGTTCCGCCATAAGGAGAATATTGGTTGCCGTTGACTTTGTAAATCGCGCCGCCGTTTTGCGATGCATAGTTGCCGTAAAAGTTTCCGTCTATTACCACATTTATATTCGTGCTGCCGCCGTTTATCTCGGTCGCTATCGCGCCGCCGTTTGTCGCTTGATTTTGCACGAATTGACCGCCGGAAATATTCAGATTATTTATAGTCGGATCGTTTCCGTTTATAACGGAAAAATAAATCGCGCCGCCCCAATTCGCCGCATAGTTTTGATAATAAGTATATCCCGTCGCGTTAAAGTCATTGACTCCATCGCCTTGGGAATTGTTGTAAATGAAATAAATTCCGCCGCCGTTGCCGGATACGGCCTTGTTCATTGCTATATAGTGCCCTTGGGTTCCTGTATCATCTATGACAGAGAAAACAGTCGGATTTGCAGCGCCGTATTGCAAGGAATTATTAGACGCCATATAAACCGCGCCGCCGTTTGCCGCAGCGTTGCTTGTAAAGTCGTTATCGGTCAGGATAAAATTATTATCTGCCGCGCTTTGAATCTGCGCGGCCAGGGAAACCGCGCCGCCGTTTTGCCCGCTGGAATTTCCGTAAAAATAAGTGCCGGACACGGAATAATTATGCGCGCCGATTCCGTTTCCGCCAAAGATAATTGCCCCATTCGCCGCATTGTAAATGGAAAGATTTTGAATATCGGCGGATATGTCATTATTCCAGCCCGGCGAAAATGCCATAACATATTGCCCCAAGTACAAAGCGGTTCCGTCGGGCGTGCCGCCAACGCTGTTGATTGATAAAGATGTCCCGCTGAACGAATTCAAATAATCGCTGATGGTGATTCCGTAATTGCTGGCATTGCCGGGCAGCGGCGCGCCTGTGATGATTATGCTGGATGCGTTGCTGTTCCAAGCGCTTGCAAAATCCGCGCTGGTTATGATCGCCGCGCGCAAGGACACGGGGGCAAAGGCCGCAAGGATAAAACAGAATGCGAGTGCTTTTTGTCCGGTCATAGAATCTCTCTTTTCTTGTACCGGATTTATTTTATATAAAAATGTTGTATGGATTTATAGGCAAATATTCTTACTATCTCTGCAACAGGGAAAGCATAAAGTCATCCAGGTCCCCGTCCAGCACCGCCGCGCTGTCCGTCTTTTCCACACCGGTGCGCACATCCTTTACCAGCTGGTACGGATACAGGACATAGTTCCTGATCTGGCTGCCCCATTCTATCTTTTTCTGGGCGGCTTTTTCGGCATCCGCTTCCGCGGCGCGTTTCTGCATTTCTAATTCGTATAATTTAGACCGCAGCATCTTCATCGCCATTTCGCGGTTTTGCAGCTGTGATCGCTCGTTCTGGCACTGCACCACCGTGTTGGTCGGCAAGTGAGTTATCCGCACCGCGCTGTCCGTTTTATTAACGTGCTGGCCGCCCGCGCCCTGGGCCCGGTAAGTATCTATGCGCAGATCTTTTTCATTAATCTCTATCTCTATGGAATCGTCAATGTCGGGCCAGACATCAATGCTGGCGAAACTGGTCTGACGCTTTCCATTCGCATTAAAAGGCGAAATTCGCACCAGGCGGTGAACCCCAATCTCGTTTTTCAGCCAGCCGTACGCGCGCGGGCCGCTTATCTGAAAAGTTGCGCTTTTTATTCCGGCGGTGTCCCCCGGATGCTCTTCCACGACAGATACCGCAAAGCCGTGCCGCTCCGCCCAGCGCTGATACATTCGCGACAGCATCTGGGCCCAGTCTTGGGCCTCGGTCCCGCCGGCGCCCGCCTGGATAAAAAGAAATGCGTCCTGGCCGTCCGCCGGACCACTGAATAAAGTGATGAATTTTGCCCTGTGCGCGGATTCCGCAAGTTTTGAAACAGCAGCGGCGACATCCAAATCTTCCGGCGCCATTTGCGCCAACTCGCGCAGGTTTTCATATTCTGTTTCCAAAGCGGCAAATTCGCCCAGGGATTTTTCCAATGCTGATTTTTTTTGCAAAAGCACGCGCGCAGAATCAGGATTGCTCCACAGGTCCGGGTTATTTGTCTGGGCGGTTAAATCGGCGATTTGGGATTTCAGGGAATCCGGGTCAAAGATACCCCCGCAGCGAAGAAACATCGCTGTCAATTTGGGCTAAAAGTTCATTTGCATTTACCATAAATTGATTCTAGCAA
>JAIRZE010000091.1 GCA_031267375.1 Rickettsiales bacterium
GGTACATCTATGTTGCGGAAATCAGTTATTTTATCGTTATTTTCAATATTCGTTTTTGCATTATTCGCAAACAGCGCGTTTGCCGCAGGATATTCCTGTCCCACTTACAAAAAATACACCCTGTGTTCCAATGGCTATTATATGGTTGCCGGATCCAACGGAATAACCGGCACGGGCAATTCTTGTAATGCTTGCAGCAGCTTGAACTCGTCCCTTACCGGCGCGAATGGCGCCACTTGCACCACTTATAATGTCGCCGGCTGTCGCGTTGTGGGCATATCCAGCAATTCGCCTACAACAAACGGTACGACCACGCCGGCCTGTATGTGCAATACCGCCGGGTACCATTGGAACGGAAGCTCCTGCGTCGCGGACGGCTATACAATCACATTGCAAAAGGTCGGCAGCACCACAGCCACAGCCGCGACCACTCATTGCGCCGCGACCAACGCCGGCACAACCAGCGTCAGCTGCACTTGTCCGGCCGGCTCTGCCTGCACTCTGCCGTCGGCCGCAGTTCTGACAGGACGCACCGGCGCTAATTCCACGACTTATTCTATATACGGTTCCGACGGGACCAGCCGCAACAGCAGCTCTGCCGGATACGGCCGCTGGTGCACCGGGTACAACGGCACCGGAACTTGTTATAAGGGAAATGTGGCGGACGGCACATTCACGGCAAGCACGACATTGTACGCGGACTTTTCCTGTCCCGCCGGATATTATAAAACAGCCGCCAGCTCTACCGAATGCACCGCAGTCGGGAATGGATATTGGAGTCCGTCTTATTCCACGGCCAACAATACTTACCGCTGGGGCTGCCCGTCGGGATATGCGAACACGCATACATATTATTATACAAACAGCGCGGGCACGACGGCCAGCGCGGTAAACGCGTGCTATACCGATTACAGCACAAGCTTTGATTCGCAATGCAATAATAATGGCAGCTATTGGCGCAAGCATTATGCCAGCAGCGTGTCGTCAGCGTCTTACAGCTTGTCCGGTCAAACATACACTTGGTCGTCCGGCACGATAAACCAGGGTTCTTACGGTGTTGTCTATCCATACAGCGGATATTACTTTACCGGCAATTATTTCGCAAGCGATGTCTGCGCGCCGGTTGGCGTCGGATATTGGAGTCCGTCAGGTGAAAGTGCCCGCTATAACTGCCCATCCGGATATACGACAGGCAGATCGGATTATGGTTATATGCCGTCAGACTGCTATATTTACGATGCAACGAATCCGGATACGAACGACTGTTCCAGCGCGTACAAGTATACTTATGTCTATGGCGATTATCCGACGACTGGTGGATACGATTTTTACTATGCGGAAAATGACAACGGCTGGTTGTATTATTGGTGGGATTACGCAGATTATAGTAGTTATACATACAATTTAAGCTCGTCCTATCAGCCGACATTTGATACATATGTATCAATATCCGCGACGCCAAAGCCTGGAAAGTACAGATATATTGCAAGCGCGACGGATTGGTGCCGCGATGTGGGCGCGAATTACTATACTTACAACACTTATTACCGGCACACCTGTCCGTCGGCATATCCGTACACGGCCAGCGCGTCTGCCGGAACCGCGGTTACGGATTGCTATAAGACGACGACTTGCGACGACGGCTTGGGCAGTTTGAAAACGGTTATTGCTTCCGTCAGCGGCGGCAGCCATTCTTCCGCCAGCGTTGCTACCGGGTATTTAAGCAATTATACGTACACTTATTCGTGGAGCTCTCAGCCGACAATTACCGCCGGCGCGACAAGCCTGAATTCCGGAAATGGCTGCGAAGGGTACTGCAAATCCGGATATATAGGATTTTACGAAAATTATTTCTGCTTGCCGGCCTGCACGAATACCGCGTATGACCAGCTGAATTTCAACGGCAATACATTTCCGCTGTTAGCCACCACCGGCGTAGACGCATATTACACCAGTCCTTTGGCAAAGCTGTATATTGGCAATTCATCCGGCACCGTGCAGTGTATGGGACTGATGAATAACACAAATAATAATTCGCCGTCATACAATACATTGCGGATTCAAAGCTCTGCCTTGAATTCAACCTATGGCTATGGCGGCACTTGGTGGCTGATAAAATAACAAGGCAAAATAATTATGAAAAAACTATCGCTAATTGCTCATTGCTTGTTGCTGATTCTTTGCGGCTTTGGTGCAAATGCGGCGGCGCAAAAAATGGAAATTGTTCCGGCGGAACAATTGACCGAAGCGCAGCAGGAATGCTGGGGACCCGCATCCGCCGCCTGTCCGTCGCCGGATAATAAAGAGCGACGCGGCGAATACAGGCAATGTATGCGCGAGGCTTTGAAATTTTGCGGCCTGACCGAAAAGCCGCGCGAAAAGCACGGCGGCGGCGCGGGCGGCAAGGCCAGATCCGCAACGCTGAATGAAAAGATTCTTAACCACGCAAGCAAGGAAGACTTTGAAAAATTCAAGAAAAAGATGTCGCCGAAAACGCAGGAATTTATGAAAGACAAATTGCCTGCGGATCTGGCGCCTGCGGACGCAGCGAATGCCGGCACTTGGGTAGAACCGCCGGAACCAAAGCCCGAGCCGCAAAAGATTCCGGAACATATTAAAAAGATTTTCAACAAGAAGTCGTAAAAACGCGCGTGTGCGCGTTTTTAATTAGCAATGAGAAATTAGCAATTATTAATATTAATAAAGCTCGGTCTGAAATCCCCTTCCCCGTGGAAAGGGGAATTTTCACCGAGTTTAATATTTTAATTTTTGCTTTTTAATCTGAAAACAACATCCGCCGCAACCATTCCGATAAACGCGCCAAGCAATACATCGCTGGCCCAATGCGCCCCAGCCATCACCCTTGACAAGCCAACCACAACCGCAATCGTCCAAGTCGCCGGCTTTATTTTTGGAAACAATAATCCCAGCATAACCAGCCCCGCAAATGACGCCGCCGTATGTCCCGACGGCAGCGAATTAAACGCCCAATCATTCGTAAAAGGATAAAATCCCGTTCGTCCCAAAGCCTCATAAAACACCGGCCGCATACGCCCAAATCCGAACTTTAACACCGCCGCCACAACACACGATAATGCGATAGAGCAAAATATCAAAAACGCTTTATTGTCTTTTGATTTTTCTATAAAATTAACAATAATTTGTCTAAAATTAAACTTGTTTGTAATTTCTGATTGTTTTTGCTTTGTTTTTGCTTCTTTTTTTATAAAAATAATTGCTGCAATAATAAATGAACCGGCCAGCCAGACTTTTTCATCAGAAATGACGGCGACGGCGTTCCAAATTTGCCAATTAAATTGGTGCAAGAAATTATAAATCGGCCGGTCCAGGCCCAGCGCTCCGGCAAAACAAAGCGCGGCAACAATGCCACCCGCCGCGCCTAAAAATTTCCATTTAATATGATTGTCTTTTGTCAGGAACATAGGCTATCCCGCCAGCTTATTATAAACCTTTTTATCCGTCAGGATCTTTACCGCGACGGCGGCGGACGCGGCGTCTTCGTCCGCGCCGCTGGTAATTTGCGGACAACCTTTGCGAATGGCCGCCACATCCGGTTCTGCTGCATTAAAATCCTGGGCCCGGAAATCCCCGTTGATTATATTCAGGAAAAACGCACCCTGCTGCTGCTGATTCCGGATATTAGACAGACACACCAGCGGAAAGACCCCGCGGCCATCCAGCGCCCTGCCCTGGCCCGTCTTTAACGACTTGTTCAGCAATTCCAACGCGCCGCCATTTTCTAAATCTATTTTTGTCGCGATTCTGGCAGATCCGGCGGTCGGCGTTCCGACCAGAATTCCGCGGCCGTTTTCATAAAATGCCGCGGCAATCGCCTCTGCCGTGCCGCGCGTAGCGCCCGACATTAAAACCACGACAGGCGTGCGGGTTATAGAATCGCCGCCCGGAACTATTTCCGATTCCAGATTTCCGGTTTCCACAATCCGCATAACCGGCACCTGACCCAGGAATAATCCGGCCAGTTTCGCCGCCGCTCTTTCATCATCGCCGCGCGCGCCGCGCAAATCAAAAATAATTCCAGTCGCGCCTTTGTATGTGGCCAAAGCCTCGTTCACAATCGCGACAGAGTTTTCTGAAACCTTGTGAATTACTATTTCAAGAAGCTGGTCCTGCCTTGCGCCTTCTGCCTTTTGCCCTGTCGTGCGAAGCACGACATCTGCGTCGGCCAAGACCACCGTGGCCCGCCGCAAAACAATCTGCTTGGTGTCTTTTGTTCCGGGAATCGCAATGCCCAGTTTCAAAGTTCCGGAATTAAAGCCTGAAAAAGCCGCCGCCAATTCTGGATCCGACATCTGCGCGACCGGCTGGCCGTTTATATTTACAATCATATCGCCGGCGCGCACCCCGTCATTATCCGCAGGCGATCCTTTGTATACCCCGTTCACAATAAAACTGCCGCTGCCCGCGCGCGCGCCTTCCAAACCGATGCTGGTCAATATGCGGCCGTCTTCTGCAATCTCGGCCCGCTTGGAATAAATATAGCGACCGTTTTCATCCAGGCCGGAAACCAGGGCGCCGACCACCGAATTATAAAGCGCCGAATCGGTTGCGTTGCGCAGCGCCGAAATCTGGGTCCGCAACTTTAATACCAGCGCGGTTGTAATCTGTCCGTATTCTTTCCAGTTTCGCGGCGCCGGCATAGGATAATTCGCAATGATAGAGTCTTTCCAGACCAGGACGACCCGCTCATCCGTTGCGGCGATATGGGCGGACGGGCTCAGTTTTTCAAGGGATTCAATTGCGACGCCGATGCTTTTTCCGCCCCATTTGACAGAGTCCAGCTTTTCATAAATATCGCTGAATACGGCGGAAATTTCAAATACATTCAGACCGTCCTGCACGGGCTCTTTCTGGTCAAACAATTCCGCCGCCGGCAAGGAAAAGGGCAAGAGGAAAGCGGCAAAAAATATCGCGAAAATTCTTCTCATTGGTTTAATTATAAAAACATTTGCGCGGCGACGCAAGATATTAAAACGCGAATTGAATCATAGTATGAAATGACAAACACACTTTGTGTTTTTGTAAAAAATTGCAAAAAGTATAACTGAAAAAATATTAAGCTCAGAGCAAATTCCCCTTTCCCACGGAAAGGGGAATTGCCACCGAGTTTAAGCGGCGACGGCCGGGCCTTCGGGCTTCATACACTTTACAAAAGCGTCTATGTCGCTGCCGGTATATGACAGAATTTTCGCAATGCTTTGGGTAGAGGGCCAACGCTGCTGACCGACCGATGACCAGCGCTTGCTGCGGTTGAATGTCGTGGCGTCCAGACCGCTGCACTTGGCCAGACCCGAACAAGACATATTGTTGATAGCGGCAAAGCGCTCTATCGCCTGCCAGATTTCTTGGTGCGTCATCTCTCTCTCCTTAGATTTATACAAACCGTCGGTTCTCTTTATTCCTAGGATTGTGTTCTAATTATGATTGAAATTAAGAAAAAATTCAAGCATTGTTTTATAGGTAAGATTTCCCAAGAAAAAAATCCGGCAAGACGCCGGATTTTTACTATTCACTATTAACTATTATCTATTCACTAATCTCTTCTTTCCGGATATTCGCCGGCTATCAGCTTTTCACGCACTATGTGATGCTTTACCTTTTGCGTGCTGGTCAGCGGCAGATCGTCCGTCGTCATCGCAAAGTGCGTCACCCATTTATAGCTGGCGACTTTTTTATTCCGCTCTGCAATATGCGCGGAAAGCGCTTTCAGACTGACGCCCTGCTCTGTCTGGAACACTCCGTACGACACGGTTTTATCTTTTACCTTATGCTCAAACACCGCAACATTCTTGACGCCGGGGATTGTCATAAACAGGCCTTCCAATTCATCTGGATATACATTTTTTCCGGAATCCAGAACTATGACTTGTTTTTTTCTTCCGTGGAAATGCAATTCCCCGTTGACATCCATTGACATCAGGTCGCCCGTATTGAACCAGCCGTTTTCATCAATAACCTCTGCATTGACGGCCGGATTGTTCAAGTACCCACTGAACACTTGGTGTCCGCGCATCCACAAAGTCCCGATTCCCTCGGCATTTTTGTCGCGAATGTCAACTTCGTTATTTGTGATCGGCGCGCCAATGGCAAAAGGCACGCGATGTTTCAAAGGCTTGGATATGCAGATCGGCCCGACAGTTTCGGTAAGGCCGTATCCCTGGATAAAGCCCAGGCCCAATTGCTGATAAAAGCGCTCTACCTCTGGCTTGGTCGCGGCGCCGCCGGCAATAAGAAGCTTTGCGCGTCCGCCGAATGCGGCCAATACCGGCTTTTGCACTTTGCGCACCAGGAATCCCAGGCCCAGCTTTTTCAACAGATTGCCGTATTTCAAGACTATGCGCGCCAGCCACCATTTCTTTTGCGCCTTGATATTGTCTATGATTTTGTGGCGCAAAACTTCCCAAAGTTTTGGTACGGCCGGAATAATCTGGGGACGAAATTCCTTAAAATCGGCCATTATCGCGGTCGGATTCACAGACGGCTGCAACAATATTCCGCCGTGATAATGCAATGTGGCCAGGATTGAAACCGCAAAGCCGTACACGTGGTAAAGCGGCAGGAATCCGTAAAGTATATCGCCCTTATATGGATCAAAATAATCGTGCATATCCTGCAAGGATTCCGCGCATTCGGTCAAATTCCAATGGGTCAGCGGCACGATCTTTGGCGTGCCGGTGGATCCGCTGGTAAATGACAATGTCGCGATGTCCATAGTCTCAACAGCCGCAGGCTTCAAATCAGGATTTATTCCGCCGTCCTCTATCTTTATATCATAAAATGTAAACTTGTCCGTTTTGTAAAAGAAAGACTTTTCAGCGACGACAAGCTTGCAGTCCGTCAGCGCGGCCATATTGTCATATTCAAATGGGGTCAGGTTTGTATCCAGCAGCAGCGCCCGTCCGCCCAGATACCATATCGCAAATATGGTCAGTGGCCATTCGGGAATATTGTGCGCAAGAAGTCCGACGACAGAATCTTTTTTGACGCCCGATGCGGCCAGCGATGCGGCGCGGCGCTTTACAAGATCTATAAATTGCGAATAACTTACATTCTCGCGGATAAGGAAAAGATGATCCGGCGCCGCGGCTGCCGTCTTTTCCAGCAATTGAAACATATTCATTTCAGAAATTCCTTATTGTTTTTATATTGGACATTGGCATTATAAAAGAATATTTGCCGATGGGCAAATATTCTTTTATAATCAAAGGACAAATGGACAAATGGACAAATGGACAGACATATATGTCCTTTTGTCCTTTTGACCTTTTGTCCATTTAAGACAAAGGTGGCATTGATGCGATTATTAACTCTGAATATAAACTCTATCCGGGCGCACATTGAAAGCTTTATGGATATTCTGCGCAGCGGCGCATACGATGTCATCCTGGTCCAGGAATTAAAGGTTGAAACGGGCGCGTTTCCGCATAATATTTTTGACGAATTCGGATATAATATAAAGGTTTACGGCCAGAAAAGCTGGAACGGCGTCGCTATTTTCAGCAAGTTTTCGGTGGAAGACACCGTGCGCGGCCTTCCGAGTTTTCCAGATGATATAAACGCGCGGATGATAGAATGCGTGCTGGACGGGCGCATCCGCGTTATAAATGTCTATATGCCAAACGGGGAATCCGAAGATTCGCCAAAGTTCCCGTACAAGCTGGAATGGATGGAGAAATTCACAAAATATATAAAGCAATATGAAAACAGCGAAGAGCCTGTGCTGATCGGCGGCGATTTCAATGTCGCGATCGCAGACCGCGATGTGTGGAGTCCGCAGAATTACAAAGGCAGCAGCATTTCTGCGGAACCCGCGCGGAAAATTATGCGCGAATGGCTGAACGCCGGCTGGTCAGAGTGCTGGCGCGAACTGCACCCGGAAGCGGTTGGATATACTTGGTACGGATACCGCGGCTTTGGCGGCAGTCTGGAAAAGGATCAGGGCCTGCGGCTGGATTATTGGCTTGCAAATCCGGCGGCGGCGCGTGAAGTAAAAAAATGCGAAATAGATAAAGCCCCCAGGCTGGCGACTAAGCCGACAGATCATTGCGGGTTGATGTTAGAGATATAAAAAGGCAGAGGGCAAAAGGCAAAAGGCAGGAGCTGAATTTAATTAACTGAAAATTGTTCTTGTGATAGAAATTAAGAACCTGCCTTTTGCCTTTTGCCTTTTGCCCTTAATCCCCCACCCTGGCCAGGTCGTCATAAGACTTGTATTTTGCGTCGCCGGTTTCCAGGTATTCATAAGCCGCCCCATCTTTACCGTACTGTCCGAAAAGTTCCGCCGTTTTTTGAACTGTGTTTTCTATCATTTGCCTTGCGTCCGCGCCGTCATAAATCTTCCATTCCATACGCCCGCGTTGCAATTGCAAAAACTTCATATTCGCATTTGCAGAGTTCAGCATAAAAGCTTCCAGCGGCAATTGCGGCATAGTCGGCTTTATTTCAGTCCGCCCATCTCTGTAAACTTTTGGCAGTCCCAGCTGAGTTGCAGTCGGCGCCGCGCCGGTCTTTATATCGTACACTGTGTTTCCGCAAACCATATCCGCGCGCGCAAGGACAACGCGTCCCGCGATTTGCCCTTGCAGTTTTATTTCCGCCGCGCCGCCCGCGCTGTCATCCAGCATTTCTAATATGAACGGCGCGATGTCCACGAAGCGCTTGTGCCAGAAATGAAACAAAATGCTGCCGGGCGGAAGAATCTTTTTTGCCTCTGCATCCAACTCTTCCACTATGCCATTCCGCTCTCCGCTCTGCGCTCTCCGCTCTATTACCAGGTGCACGATATTGCCGAAATCACGGGCGTCGGGCTCTGCCCACCAATCGTCTTTCACGCGCAATTTCAAAATCTGCTTTGCATAAAAAGAATACGGATTATGAAACAAATGCTCCAAAGTCGTTGCATAAACGGGACTGTAATCAGCGGGCTTGGGCCGCGGCGGCGAATAATCCAAAGGACAATGGACAAAGGACGAAGAACAAAGGAAAGAATGCCCCGCCTTTGTCCTTCGTCCTTTGTCCTTAGTCCTTACCACCACCCGCGACAAAAAGCGCGATTCCGTCGTCTGCGCGCCGCCGGCCGTACTGCTGCGCGTCCAATAAACAGTATCAGCGCAGGATAAATTTATAAAATCCAAAGCCATCAGGGATACTTTTCGTTCCGGCGGCGGAAGGCCGACAACATCGCTTATCCGCCGCGGCAGCCAGGCGTTTTCATAACCGGTCGCCGGAAACATCCCCTCGTTCAAACCGGTCAGAATTACAATGTCAGCGGTCTGCATACGCGATTCTATGGTGCCCAGCACCCGAATCTTTGCGTCGTCATTCTGCGGTGGGCGAATTTGCACGCCACCGATAGCATCAGCGATAATCGCCCGCGCGTCCGCAATATTCAAAACGATTCCATTGCGTTCGCAAATATCGGAAACTTCTTTTATCTTTTCAATAATCGGCAAATCTGATTCAGAAAAATCCAGATTGAAATCGCTTATTAATGAAAATAAATCCGATATTTGTCCTTTTGTCCTTTTGTCCTTTTGTCCTTTTTCAATTTCTGCATCCAATTCGTTTAATATCGCGCGGCCAAGCAGCGACGCGGCGCCGCTGGTCCCGCCGGAAAAATCGGCGACCAATCCGCGCGCAAAAAGCGATTCTGTTAAGCGCTGATTTCCCGCGGCATCCGGCGTTATAACTAGAACTATTTTGTTTTTGGCAACGGCGTCAGCGGCGATTTCCGCGACAACATCCGCTTCTTCGGATTCGCGCGCGCAGTCAATGCGGACAAGAGAATTAGCATTTAGCAATGAGCAATTAGCAATTAAATCATTATCAAATGCGGAATTAAGAAAGTCTATATTTGATTCGCCGACATCTATGATCCCGACCGCAGACGGCGCGACATTTATTCGTTCCAAAAATTTTAATTCCGAATAATAAGGATTGCAAATATCTGCGCTCTGCGCTCCACGCTCTGCGCCTTGCATTATTTTTCCCGGCAGAATAATTATTCCGTTTTGTTTTCCGGCGACAAATTCCATCAAATCCGCAGTAGCGGGTACACTGCCTGTTGATCCGCATATTATAATGCGATTGTCCATTTGTCCATTTGTCCATTTGTCCATTAATACATTAATCCATTTTCTGATATCGCTATTGCGCTTCTCGGATTCCGTTATTTTTCCCGGAAATATAGCCGGCAAAACGGCAGACGCCAGATTCAGGAATTCCGCCTTTTTTTGAAAATGAGCTGCATACTTTTCATCAACCAGCGCATTCCAATCCAGTCTAGCGGACTGGGCCGCCGATTGCTCGTTCTCTATATAATTCTGCATACGAACCAGATCGCGGGCCGTAGGCAGAACAGACGCTATGCTTTTATTTTCCGCCGCGGCCAGTAATTTCGCCAATACGATTATCCGCTCGTCATCACTGACAACATCTTCGCTCTCCGCTCTCCGCTCTTCGCTCTCATCTTCCGGTTCTTCGCCCAGGGCTACAAGCTTTGGCAATAAAACGACAGAACCGGCGACTCGATCCGCCAATGCTTTTTCCAAACTTCTGATAGCGCGTCGGCTGGGCAAGAAAACAATGTCGTTATCGCAAAGATTAAACGACAAAAGCGCGTCCAGCAATCGCGCCGGATTGGAAGCACAAAAAATATTCTTATTTAATCCCAATTATCTTCCTTAATATTTCAATTCCGAGACCCTTTTCGGAACTGGTATCCAAAATCTCTGCGCACATTGCTGGCCGTGGTCCACAGGTTATGTCATTGTGAATTTTTGTAATATCTGATTTGTTTGATTTGTCTATTTTCGTCAGAACCATTTGATAAGGCACAGCCGCCCTATCGCAGAAATTCATCAGGTCCAGGTCCGAATCCTTTAACCCGACGCGCGCGTCAATCAGAATAAACAGAGTCTTTAACTGGCCCCGCGTTAATAAATAATCCTCTAACCGCGCCAGCCAGCGGTCGGCTGTTTCTTTTGAGATTTTTGCATATCCGTATCCCGGCAAATCGGTCAGCATAACGCGATCAGCGACATTGAAAAGATTCAGCGACTGTGTGCGGCCCGGCGTTTTGCTGGTGCGCGCTATGACGGAACCCGCAATGGCATTGACCAGGGAAGACTTTCCGACATTGCTGCGCCCTATGAACGCGTATTCTGCGAACTGGGTCCGCGGCAGAGATTTTACGGTTTCAAAAGATCCGACGAATTTTATTTGCATTGCAGCACCTTTTCATAAGC
>JAIRZE010000093.1 GCA_031267375.1 Rickettsiales bacterium
TTTTATTCACGCGCTTGCACCAATCCTGATTGGGGCGCTTTTGCCGCCGGAATCATCAAAGAAATTGAGTTTTGGAAAGATAAATTCAATGAACCCACCCCCGGCGGCTGTGCCGCCTGCCCCCCCCGCAAGGGCGGGGGCCGACGCGACTTCGTCGCGTTTAGATCCTGCGCAAACATAATTGGCGAAGCCAATGCCCCCGCCCTTGCGGGGGGGGCAGGCGGCACAGCCGCCGGGGGTGGGTTGGTTGTTCCAACTATCTTCTTTGGCGGGGGGACGCCGTCTTTGATGCCAATTCAAACCTTTGCCGAAATTATATCTGCCGCCCGCCGCGCGTTCTCTATCGCGCCCGATGCAGAAATAACCATAGAAGCAAATCCCGGGACCATTACGCGCGAAAAACTGTGCGAGTTCATTGCCGCCGGCGTTAACAGAATTTCTATCGGCGTGCAATCCTTGCGCGATGAGGAGCTGAATTTCCTGGGCCGAATTCACGACGCGTGTGCCGCTCGCGCGCTTATTCGTGAAGCGAAAAGTTTGGGCTTGCGCGTGTCTGCGGACTTTATTTACGGCTTGCCGGGGCAGGGCGTCCGCGACATTGAAGAAATGTGCCGCGAAATAAACGAATTGGATTTAGAACACGCATCCTTGTACGAGCTGACCATTGAAAAAAATTCCGCATTTGGAAAAATGAATCTGCAAGTTCCAGACAATGAAACCGCGGCGCGTATGTATGAAACAATCGGCGCTGCTCTTTCCCTGCCACGCTATGAAGTTTCAAACTATGCGCGGCCGGGCGCAGAGTGTCGGCATAACACGAATATTTGGGACGGCCAGCCGTATATTGGCTTTGGGCCGTCGGCCGCAGGGCGGATATTAGAGCAAAATGCGAAGAGCGGAGAGCGAAGTTGGTGCGAGCAATCTTATGATAAAAACAGCAATTTAATTTTGAATGCTTTATCGCATAAAGACCGCGCGGTTGAGAAAATTATCACAGGACTCCGCACCGCGCGCGGGCTGGCCCTGACCCAGGATATTCGCGATGCAATAGATTGGGATTTTTGCAAATTAGCAATTAGCAATGGGCAATTAGCAATTAAAGACGAAAGATTATTTGCGCGCGACTTCTTGACCTTGGACAGCATTATGCTACACTTAATAAAATGAAAAAATGGAAGCTGAATTTAATTTGCGGAATTTGCGCGGCAGGCATCTGCGCCGCTTTGTTCTGCATCAAAAATCACAAGGAAAAAGATATGAATATCAATATTGAAAATATGGATTTGACTGTTCGTCCGGGTGATGATTTTTACAGTTTTGCAGGCGCTGGATGGCGAAAAAATAATCCGCTGACCGGTGAATTTGCCCGCTTTGGCGTTTTTGACAAGCTGCGTGAAGAAAATTTGAAGCAAGTGCAGGAAATAATTCAAAATTCTGATAATGAAAAAATCAGAACTCTTTACAATTCTGCTATGGATGAAAAAAAGTTGAATGCCGACGGGCTGACGCCTGTTGCTGCGGACTTTGCAAAAATAGATTCTGTAAAAACGCGCGATGACCTTCCCGAATTTCTGGGGCGCGAAATTTATAATGATTTTTGGGGCGAATCCGTTCAGCCGGATTTGAAGAAAACAACGCATTATATTTTTGGAATTTCCCAGCCGGGTTTTGGATTGCCGGATCGCGATTATTATTTTGACAACGATACTCATACAAAAGCAATTCGCGAGAAATACAAAAAATATATGGCGGACGCCCTTGCTGCGCACGGGCTGACCGGATCTGATAGAGTTTACGCGCTGGAAGAACGTTTTGCAAAAGTTTCTTATCCAAAGGAAAAATTACGCGATCCGGAAAAGAACTATCACAAGCTTAGCCGCGCGGAATTTGTAAAAAAATACAAGTCTTTTGACTTTGAATCTTATTTTTCCGCACAAAAAATAAATCCGCAGAATATTGATGTAAATCAGCCAGAGCCTTTTGCGGAATCCTTGAAAGTCTTGGAATCCGCGCCTTTATCCGATATATTGCTTTATATGAAATGGAATGTCATAAATTCCGCAATGCCGTATTTGAACGACGCGGCTTATGATTTGTACTTTGATTTTTACGGAAAGACTATGTCCGGAAAGACCGAACAGCGTCCCCGCTGGAAACGCTCCGTTCAAGCTGTCAATGGCAGTTTGGGCGAAATTGTCGGGCAGGCTTATGTTCAAAAGTATTTTCCGGCCGCCGCAAAGGACAGAATGGTCCGCCTGGTGGAAAATCTGCGCGGCGCGTATGCAATGCGCATACGCAATCTGGAATGGATGTCTGATGCGACGAAAGAAAAGGCTTTGGAAAAACTGGCTGCTTTCGGCGTGAAAATCGGTTATCCCGACAAGTGGCGCGACTATTCAAAATTGGAAATAAAAAACGATTCTTATTGGGAAAATATAAAGCGCGTGGGAAAATTTGAAGATGATTTCTGGAACGAAAAAATAGACCAGCCCGTAGACAAATCCATTTGGTTTATGAATGCCCACGAAGTCAATGCTTATTATGATCCGTCAACGAACGAAATATGTTTTCCTGCTGGAATTTTACAGCCCCCGTTCTTTGATATGAATGCGGCTGATGCGTTCAATTATGGCGCAATCGGAAGCGTAATAGGGCACGAGATGACCCACGGCTTTGATGACGAGGGCCGCAAGTTTGATAAAGACGGAAATATGAAAGACTGGTGGGCTCCTTCGGACAGCGCCGCTTTTGACAAACAGGCCGCGGTTATGGAAAAATTCTTTGACGCGATTTTGGTTGCCCCGGATCTGCACGCAAACGGAAAATTTACGCTGGGCGAAAACTTGGCGGATTATGGCGGAATAACCATTGCATTTGATGCTTACAAACTTGCGGGTTCGTCTGAAAAAATATCCGGCAATTGGACCGCGGCGCAAGTATTCTTCCTGGCCTATGCAGGAACGGAAAATCAAAATATTCGTCCCGAAGAAGTTGCGCGCCTGACAAAGACAGATCCGCATTCGCTGAGCGAATTGCGCGTAAACGGCATTCTGCCGCATATTGACGCTTGGTATTCCGCTTTTGGAATTACGCCGACAGATAAGTTGTATTTGGCGCCAGAAAACAGAGTCAGAATTTGGTAATAAAAACGCCCGAAAGGGCGTTTTTATTGCGCGACCGCTTTCCGAAATTCAGTACTGGGGCGAAAGGCTGCAACGCGCCGCGCCGCTATCGTCGCAGGCTGTCCCGTTTTCGGATTCCGGCCTTGGCGCTCTGACTTTTGCAATATCTTAAAGCTGCCAAGTCCCGCAAGCTTTACTTCTTCGCCGCGGATCAATGATTCGCATATTTCATCAAACACAAGGTCCGTCAGCTTTATGCTGTCCGCCGCTGTCAGACCAAACCGCGCGCGCAGTTCATTCGCAAAATCTTGTCTGGATATAGTCATAAAAATACTCCGTATTTTTAGTAATCAGTAATTAGTTATCAGTAATCAGCTTCTATGTCGCAAATGAAGAACAATTTTATTTTTTAAGAAAATTGTTCAAACATAATCATACTACTGATTACTTTCACACTCTTATCAACGCTGCGCCCCAGGTCAGGCCGCTGCCAAAGGCCGGATACAAAATCAGCTGGCCGCGCTTTATTATTTTATTATCCAATGCGTATGCAAGCGCCAGCACGCCAGACGCGCCGCTGGTATTCGCGTGCTTGTCCACTGTGATAATTATCTTGTCCAATGGAAAGCCCAATCTTTCCGCGCCGCTTTCTATGATCCGGCGATTGGCCTGGTGCGGTATAATCCAATCCACATTGTCCGCCGTTATTCCCGCGTGCTGCATAATATAATCCGCCGCCGCAGGCATACAGGTTACGGCTTTTTTATAAGTTTCCGGCCCGTTCATTCTGATCTTGTGATCATCCGTCCCGTGCAGCATTTCAAAGCATTTTCCGTCCGCCATTACCACCGTGTCTATAATCCCGCTGTAAGAGCTGGTAGATCTTTCAAATATCAAAGCCCCGGCGCCGTCGCCGAATAATACCGCCGAACTTCTGTCTGTCCAATCTATAAACCGCGTCATTTTTTCCGCGCCGATGACCATAATCCGCTGATACATTCCGGCCGTGAAAAACGCGCGCGCGGTATGCAGCGCATAGATATATCCCGTGCAGGCGCCGCGCACATCAAATGCCGGCAATTCGCTTGCAGCCCCCAGTCGCCCCTGGATCTGCACACCGACAGACGGAAAATCAAGTTCCGCCGTAGTCGTCGCGACGATAATCATATCTATGTCGTCAATGGTCAGTTTTGCATTTTCCAAAGCGCGCCCAGCCGCGATTGTTCCCATATCCACAACTGTTTCGTTTTCGCCTGCAAAGTGGCGGGTTTTCATACCGGTGCGCTGAACAATCCATTCGTCGCTGGTGTCCATAATCTTTGCAAAATCGTCATTGGTCATAGTTTTTTCGGGCAAATAAGAACCATATCCGACCAGTCTGCTTCCCATAATTCAATCCTTTGTTTCGGCAACATTATAACGAAAATTTTTAAGTTTGCAATTTATAACTTATGACATATAATTTAAGGCAAGTCCCCATAGTTCAATTGGATAGAACAAGTTCCTCCTAAGAATTAGATGCAGGTTCAAGTCCTGCTGGGGATACCACCCTTCGCCAAGGCTTCGGGTGGCAAGCCGTTCGCGCTTTGTGTTTCGGGTGGCAAGCCGATTTTAATCCTGGGTGCTTCTCTTTTTTTATTTGATATAATTTGCGCGTATTCACAGGAGAATAATATGCCGTTGAAACAAGGCTGCACTCGCAAAACTGTATCTGAAAACATCCGCGCGGAAATAAAGGCCGGCAAGCCGCAAAAGCAGGCCATTGCAATTGCTTTGTCCGTCGCCGATAAAAATGCCTTTAAGTGCAAGGTAAAGAAAAAATAAAACTCTGCAAATGTTTTGAACGATCAAATAGTATACGGACAAATCTCATAAAACAAAAAGCTTCCTGTGGCGTCTTCGTATATTTTGTCTTCGGTATGACAATCAGTTATAGTAGTTGAGCTAACATTATAATTCATCTCATCATATGTCGCACCGGGTTGCCCTGGGGCCACATCCGGACACGGATGGCACAGAGACTCGTTTGGGAAACCATATTCAAGGTCGCCATAATAATTTTTCTTGCAAAAATAGATCCGGGTTGTTTTATAGCAGCTGGTGCACATATTTTGTTGGTTATAGATATAATTTTGTACATCATTTGCTGATCCAATCACATCCCCGGATGGACAATTGGATGCATCATATGTGCAGCCGGAATTAACGCACGCGCCGGTATTACCTAAGTGCGACTCGCCTTCTTGCAATGAATATCCGGCACTGCACTGCGTATACAGACATTCGTCCAGGCATCTTGTCGGTGTAACGACTTTGGAACCGGTCCCGACGGGATGATTTATATTGCAGGCAAAGCAAGGTTTGAATCCGCTTGCATAGCCGTCAGAGCACGCGGCGCCTTTATAAATTACTGACTGACTTCCGGAACCGGAAAAATCGCCGGTCAGTGTTTCGCAATGGTCTGCGTATCCAAAATATTCAAATGTTCCATTATCAAGAAATCCAATATGGTCATTAACATCATATGCTGTATATACATAACCGATCGGCAATATAGAACGGCAGGACGCGCACGATTCCTCGTAATCACTTGTGCCATTGCCAGCATTTAACAAGCATACTGCTGGCAATATCACAGACACATTTGATGATATCTCAAAAGTTTGCGTTTCCACAACCGTGCCGGTGCATCTTGAACTATTGGGCAACAAGGTGCTGAAATCATACACCTTTGCAAAAGCCGGCGAATTAAATAAAAATGATGCTATCAACATACAAAATAATTTTTTATTCATTTCGTCCACCCGTTTTTGCAGCGATCAATCCAATCATATTGAAGATTTTCATACGCGCCTTGGCGTATTGCGGAAATTTGGCAACGATAGCATCAACTTTTTCCAACATTCCGGTTTGGCCCGCATAATCGTCTATAAAGGCTGCAAGTTCGGCCCAAGATTTGGCCGGCGTTATATCTTGCATACAAAGTCCGTCAAATGTCTGCATTTCACGCACAAGCGAAGAATAAGGGCTGATATTCGGCGTGCCGTTATTCAGGTATTGCATCTGCGCGGCCCAGGCGTCCCGCAAGTCTTCTTCTAATAATTCTTCGTTTATCTGAATCTTGCCGTAATAGCTGAATTCCGCGCGCATTTTATTCATAACTGATTTTGTGATAATCACGGCTTCATCAGCTGAAACAAGCCCCGGTTGCAAATTGTCTTTGTTTTCAAGCAGCCACGATATATATGGCTGAAAATCTTTCAGTTTCGTCATCGCCGCCTTGGATTTGAAAAAATCATCCCAATTGCGTTGCCGGACAAAGCTGGCCCAATTAATTGTTTTATCCTTTGGATTGGATTCCATATATCGCAGTAGTCCAAAGGCGCAGGCTTCGGGAAAGGCGTCTTCAATACGGCCGGTTTCTATAAATTTTTCCCGCGCGTGCAGCATATTTGCCTGTATCCCGCCGGCTTCGTACCATACCTCGTAAGGGATCATCTGCGCCGGGGTCAATCCGCCGATATTATTATGTATTCTGTTTCTTACGTGATCCAATTCGTGCGCGGCGCGGCCGGGAATGTTTTTATTAAAGGCATCCAGAATAAAATACTTTTTCTGAACGGATTCCGGCAAATTTTGAAACCCGGCGGTATCCAGCGGAAAATAAGTCAACCGGACGACATTCAGCATATTGTCAAATTCGCCCAGCCTGATTTGGATATCGTCGCCGGATTTTGTAAATTGTATTTTTTCGGGCTGGATTGTATCAATTTCAAACAGAGTCGGGCCTGCGCGTCGCGATAATATGTATTTGCCAATTTCTGCCGGCGCAAGGCTGAATATGGAATCGGCATTCAGTTTTCTTGGCTGGGCATCGGCAAAAGAAAATTTATCTACATAAGTATATTTTGCAAAAGATTGCGGCGATTGATTATCGCTGGATTGTGAAAGACCCTTGGCCGATAAAAGTGTGCTGGCCGCGGCCAGCAACCATATTTTTGGATTTGCTTTCAGCCTGAACTTGTTTTGAACTTTTTTATTTTCAGAAATCCCAGTTTTCTGCGCCATTCGCCTGATTTCCCTTGCTCTGCAACTGGTACACTTTATACGGTGGTTTAATATGTACCACCTTAGACGGCATTTTTCGGTTGATAAAAAACAAGAAATCAGGTAAAATAAGGGAAAATAAAAACAAAAAATTGGTACACTTTATACCACCGTATAAAGTGTACCAGATGCATAAAAAAAACGCGGCATTGCCGCGTTTTTATTTCGCAATATGAACATCCATTTGCGGAAATGGAAAGTGCAAGCCCGCATCCGGAAATGTTTTATAAATCTGTTCCAGAATATCCGCCTGTGTATCATAATAATCCCCAGACTTCGTCCAATAGCGAAGCGTTATCACAACCGCGCTGTCGCCCAGATTGCTGACAAACACAACCGGTGCAGGTGTACTTAAAACCCGTTTATCATCAGCCGTGATTTTCAATGCCGCCGCCCGCGCAACTTCCACATCGTCGCCGTATGCTATGCTTATCTTTATATCCACGCGGCGGTTTGGACGATCGGTCAGGTTTATTATTTCCCCGTTGGACAGCTGGCCATTCGGCAGAAAAACAACTTGTTTATCAGCAGTATGCAGCTCTGTCGTGAACATCATTATTTTTTCAACTGTGCCCGTTCTGCCGCTGGCGGTTTGGATGGTATCCCCAACCTTGAAAGGCTTGAAAAGCAATATCACGATGCCGCCCGCGAAATTCTGCAAAGTTCCGGACAAGGCCATACCGACCGCCAATGACGCCGCGCCCAAAATAGCGACAATAGAAGTCATCTGAACGCCGACCGTGGTTAGCGTTATTATCACGACCAACACTTTCAGGGCGATGCTGATAAACGAAGAGAAAAATGTGCGCAGAGATGGTTCCAGATTGCGGCGCTCCATAATTCGTTTTATGGATTTTGCAATCCTGTTCACGACCCACATTCCGATAATCAGTATCGCGACTGCCGTCAATAATTTCATCCCATAGCTTGTTCCCGCGCGGATCGCGGAATTTGTAATACTTTCCAATGTAATGTTCATATTTGCACCTCTTTTCTGGTGGGATGGTATCAAAATTAAAACTATCTTTTCAATTAAAATATATGCATAATTGCAATGTTATGTAAAAAAAAGGAAACATAATGAGTATACAAAATACAATCAGTATAATCGGCGATTCAATTATGCGCGGTGTTATATTTGATGAAATCGCAAAAAAGTACAAGACTCTGACGGAAAGCGCGGCGAACTTATTCGGCCTGTCAAACAAGGTAGAGATTAAAAATCATTCCCGCTTTGGCCAGACCAGCGCGCATATTATGGACCGTTTGCCCGCTATGCTGGAAGCCGAATCGGATTTGGTTTTGATAGAGCTGGGCAACAACGACTGCGACAAAAAATGGGAGGAAGTCATCGCAGATCCGGATACGGATCACGAATCAATCGTTCCGTTTGAGACATTCAAAAACAATATTCGTACGATCATAGAAAATATTCGCAAAGCCGGGAAAAAGCCCGTAGTTATGACCTTGCACCCGATTGACGGCGACAGATATTTTGACTTTATCGCGCACGGGGATCAGGGCAGGGCGAATAACCTGATTAAATTTCTGGGCGATAAAAACCTGATATATCGCACGCAGGAAAGATATGCCGAGGCTTTGGAGCGCATCGCCGTTGCCGCCCAAGTGCCGACAGTTCCCCTGCGCGAGCGCTTGCTTTCCGTGCATAAATACAGCGATTATATGTGCAGCGACGGAATACATTTGAACCAGCGCGGACAGGAATTGGTAAAGCAGGTCTGCGACGAAAGATATTTGGAATATGTAAAAACAGGGTTATAAAAAGCTCGTTTGGAATTTCTCTCCATAGGAGGGGAATTCCCACCGAGTTTTTTATCTTTATGAACAAAGTTGCTCATAAACTTTCACGGTATCGCGGACCATTTTTCGCGCGGTATACCGCTCTAAATATCGGGCATATCCCAAGACTTGCAATTTTCGTTGCAAGCGCGAGTTCTCAATAATACTGATCATATGATCTGCGTATTCGTCCGTATTAATTTCAAAAGTTCCTTTCAATTCATCCCTTGTCATTGTCGCAAACAAAGCCGCTTTGCCAAACATTTCTTGCAGCCCGGCCGCGTTGGTGGAAACAATCGGAAGATTATGCGCCATAGCCTCTATCCCGGCAAAACTGCACGCTTCGGAAGCGCTGGCAAATAGCGCGGCGTCCGCCATTTCATAATATCTTGCGATTTCGGCGCGGTCTTTTATAAAACCAAGAAAACGGACAGGCAGGTCAGCTGCTACCTTGCCCGCAACATCAGATAGTTTTCCGCCGCCCAGAACCAAAATTTCTATGTCGTGTTTCGCAGCGACGGAACGAATTGCAGGAATGATTTTATCAAAGCCTTTGTGTCCGCCCAGCCCGTTTGCAAAAATAAATCTGAATTTTCCGTCGTTCGGTTTGTTTACAGATATTTTTGGTGCGGATATCCCGTTATATATGACGGAAAAAGGAATATCATTGCGCACGCCTTGCAGAAATTCTTTTCCGCTGTCGCATACCAATATGATGTGGTCCATAAGCTTAAAAGGATTGCTTTGCGGAAATATTGCGGATTCCGGATTTATCAGCCGCTTTTTTGCAGAGTTAAGGGAATGATTCGGCAAACAATGAAGCACGCCCACCGTTTTGCATACAAAGCGCGAGCGAATCAAATAAGCAAAGTTTTCGCACCCCAAACAATTGCATTTTACGATTATGTTCTTCATCTTCTCCAATCGGCTTGCCAGCCATTGAAACACCGCTTCATAAAGCGTGTGTATTTGGAATTTTTCCGGATGAAAAATCTGCAATTCATTTTCAGAATCGCAAATTTTTATTTCTTTTATATCCACGGAATGATAAAAGATAATTTTTTTCATCCGGATATTTTCCGGCATTTGCGCGCCCAGAACATTAAAATACCGCGCTATGCCGCTTTGAAGTCCAACATTGCGGGAATCTATTTCTATGACATTTATAAAACGATCTCTGAATTTATAAAGCATATCTTTATAATACTTCCGATATTTATCAGAAATGTTATTTTCTGCGCAAATTCGCAGCATATTTTCAGCATAATTCGCGGCGGCGTCATAATTCTTTATATCCCGCCTGTTTGATTCAATAAAACGAA
>JAIRZE010000038.1 GCA_031267375.1 Rickettsiales bacterium
TTCGGGGACTATTACCCCCCCCCCCCCCCCCGACAAAAGAGCGCTGTGCGACGCCCTGGGCGGCCATTACAGCGGTATTTTCCAAGAACATAGAAACGGCGGCCAGAAAGAATAAAAACTTTTTCAGCATAAATTTATTTTATCATATTTTGTTATCGGAACCCATTACATTTTTAATCTCGTCCATATAAAGCGCAGTCATTTTATCCCGCGCCGCCGTCAGGAATTTCCGCGGATCAAAACTCTCTGGCGTTTTTGCCGCCGTTTCCCGAATCGCCGCAGTCCAGGCCAGGCGTCCGTCGCTGTCTACATTTATCTTGCACACATTCATTGCAACCGCGCGGCGGATTTGGTCCGTCGGAATACCGCGCGCGCCGCCAATCGCGCCGCCGTTCGCGTTTATTTCCGCGACCAAGTTTTGCGGAATCTGGCTGGCCCCGTGCAGAACCAAGGGAAATTCCGGCAATAATTTTGCTATTTCCGCCAGAATGTCAAAGCGCAATTCTTCCGATTCGTTTTTCCTTTTATAAGCCCCGTGAGATGTGCCGATCGCAACCGCCAGCGAATCGCAATTCGTTGCCGCCGCAAATTCTGCAACTTGGGTCGGATCGGTATAGGACGATTTTTCGCCGCGCGTATTTTCGTCTTCTATCCCGGCCAATGCCCCCAGTTCCGCTTCCACGGATACATCGCGCGAATGCGCATATTCCGCGACTTGGCGGGTCAGGGCGATGTTCTCGGAAAAAGGCAATTCGCTTCCGTCTATCATAACGCTGGAAAAGCCCAGGTCTATTGCTCGCCGGCAGGATTCAAAGCTGTGCCCGTGATCCAGATGCAGGGCAAACTGTCCTTTTGCCCATCTGTCCTTTTGTCCATAAATAATTCCTGTTAATAAATTTTCACCCATATATGCCAGGGCCGATTCGGATACCGCCAGAATGACAGGGCTGTGCGTCGCCTGCGCCGCCGCCATAATCGCTTGCAGGCTTTCCATATTGTAAAAGTTAAATGCCGGCACCGCATACGCGCCGTTCATTGCTTTTGCAAACATAGCGCGGGTATTGTCCAGACCCAATTCTTTGTAATTCATAATATCCTTACCTTTCTTTATAATCGTTATTATATCACAAAAATAGTATTTGACAAAAAACTTGACAACACAAATTTTTGTGCAACAATGTGATTACGAATCGGGAGCAGGTGAGAATAAAAAAAGATTTAAGAGGGGTTTGATTATGAAGAAAATACTGGCTTTGATTTTTGGCGCGGCGGTTTTAACCGGCTGCTGCAACTATTACGATTACTATCGCGGACACGTTGAATATACTCAGGACGGAAGCGACTGCATCTATCGCGCCGACGAGCGCGGCCGTCATTTCAGCAATGATGTGCGCAAGCTGAACGCGGACAAAAAAATCGTTTATAACAATACTTTCTGCAAAGAATTGTATGAAAAAGATATGGCGGGCCAGCCATCCCGCGCCAGCCGCGATATTACCATCGCTGCCCCGGCGACACCGGAATACGCAGAACCGCAGATTGAACAGCCGATTTATGTTCGCCCGGTTTATGTTCAGCGCGCGGAACCGGCCTTTATAGAGCGTCCGGTTGTAAAGCGCCGCTATGTTATCTATCCGATGTAAAAAAATCCCGCCGTCCGGCGGGATTTTTATAATGGTCAACTTTTCTATTTTCCCTTTTAACTTTTTTATGATATAATCAATTCAAAACAGAAAGGATTATATATGAAAAGCATTCTTAAAAAATTGGCTTTTGCTGGTTTCGTAATTGTGGCGGGCGCGAGTGTGGCTGGCGCGGCACCGAATGCGCCGGTCGCAGATGTGTGCGCCCTGATCGGCAGTATGCAGGGGGTATTCAAGACTCTGCGCACTCTGGCATTCGTCGGCGCGGCATTCTGCATCGCGGGCTGGGGCTGGGGCTTTATCGCCGCCGGCGAAGCCAAGATGGACGATTTAAAGAAAAGGGGCATCGGGCTGCTGGTCGGATTCACCCTTTTGTTCGGGATCGCAGTCGTATTGCAATTCTTGCCCGGAATTTCCGGATGCGCCGGAGCCGGTTGGAATTAAAAAATCGCCTTTTAGTAATCAGTAATCAGTTATTAGTAATCAGTGGTATGATTGCAAATGAATTATTTTTTCTTATAGAAAAAATTATTTTTCACAGGCGACATACCACTGATTACTAATAACTGATTACTGATTACTGGTAACTAAAATGTTCTGGGTATATCTCTATCTTGTCGTTTATATCATTTTTGATATTGTTCTGCTGGCTTATGTGGCAGAGCAGGTCATTTGCCGTATTAAAAATATAGCGCCCGAAGTCCCGAGCAGCATTCGCTTGCGCGACGCTGTTTCCGCGGTAATTCGTTCAGAAATGCCAGACGCGAAAACTATTCTGGACATAGGGTCCGGCTGGGGCGGAATGGCAAAGCATATCGCGCGCGAATTTCCAAAAGCAAAAGTATCCGGCATAGAATTAATGACTCTGCCGTTTGTATTTTCCTGGGTTGGGGGGGGATTTTCGCGGCGCGTGAAATTTATTTATGGAAATGCGTTCAAGTGGCTGGCGAAGTTCGGGGACAGGCGCTTTGATGTTGGAATTACTTATTTATTGTCGCCAGAAATGGGGGATGTTGAAAAGTTTTTAAGCAGGTTCCGGGTGCTGGTGGTCTTGGATTTTCCGCTGCCCGGCGTTCAGCCTGCCAAAAAAATAAAGCTGCATAAAAATATTATGGGACAGCATTATATTTACATATATAAATAGTGTGTTTTTTTGTTTTGCCTTTCGGTCCGGGTTGTTCGCGTTAAAGGGTTGGCGTGTATGATACTACACTTGCCAACCCTTTAACACGAACAATCGGCACAAAATATCAAACCGAGCGTACAAGCACCCAATGAGCGGCGTTATTAGCCGCGAATTGCTGGTGCGCGTCGCAAGGTTGCACGCATCACCAGTGATAAAGTTAAGACACAGGTAAAGCGAGTGAAAATCCGATGTGGTCAGCGCTGACGCGCTGATGAAAAATTTGCTTCGCAAATTTCAGGCGGATGGGGACGGATAAGCTCGGTATAAATTCCCCTCCAAGGAGGGGAATTTAGACCGAGTTTTATTAACGCCAAGAATTGCTAATTAAAAAAACTGCACCGGATGGCGCAGTTAAATTTTTACACATTTTCAAAGGCAACTTATTATTGCCAAAGACAAACTTATGACGGCATTTTGGTTTCCGTAAATGTCGTATGCTTGCGGATTTTCGGATCGTATTTCCGCATTTTCATTTTGCCCTGAGTATTTTCAGACTTTGTATTCTTGGTGGTTGTGTAAAAGTATCCTGTTTCAGGATTATGCATTTTCACCACAATCTTTGCTGCTTTCTTGCTTGCCATTTGAATTGCCTTTTATTTATTTGCTGGCGTATTCTAGGTCATAATTTTGTGGAAATCAAGGATTTTTTGCATTACACTCTGTCCGGTGTTTTTATAAGCAAATATTAGAATTGCGGATATGGCGAAATGGCAGACGCGCTGGATTTAGGTTCCAGTGGAGAAATCCATCAGGGTTCAAGTCCCTGTATCCGCACCACCCTTCGCTGCTGCACAGCTTCGGGTGGCAAGCCGTGATTATTTAATCAATATTGGCGTCTGCTGTTCGCAATCAGGCTGCGCAGGGCTTTCTGGTGCAGCTCGCACAGGACCAGGCATCCCGTATTTATCCCATAACAAGACATTTCGTCTTTGAATGCGGCTTGGTTATTTTGCTCGGCCGATCTGGTTTTGTCGTTAATAAATCTTGATTCATACCATACTATGTCCCGGATATGAAAACTGTTTGACGCGCCCAGCAAAAGCGAAATCTGGGCGTCCATATTCTGTCTGTCATTCCGCGAAGTAAAAAACGCATCCCGCGCATTTGGATTATAAGACCAGATAAAATCCGCAAATTGCCGGGTCAATACCGCCGCGTCATAAAAATCCGCTGTGCTATTATTAGATGCCGCCCAAATCTGATAAGCTGATACTTTCAGCAAGTTCTGCGACATCCCCGGCATTTTGTAATCACAGGAAAATTTATAGCCAGTTTTAATTCCGGCGCGCGCCAATTGCGCGTCCAGGTCTTTTGCGGCGGATTCGGTTGCTTCGTGTGCAATCAGTGTTTGTATGTCATACAATGAACCAGACCCGGCGACGCGCGCGGTTTCTGATAATAATTCATCTGCGGTCAAAATGTTCAGCTGGGATTTTGATACGGCGGGCATTTATTTCTTGTCCTCTATATTGGCCAATGAAAACAGCACTGATGAAATCAGGGATTGGTATGGCACGTGCTGCTCTTCTGCCAAGGTCTTTATTTTATCCAGAATGGGTTTTGGAATTCGCATATTGATAACGCAGTCCGACTTGTTAAAGGCCCGAAAAGCCGCGTACTCTTTCAACAGAGTTTCAATATTCATAACAAAAAGCTGTTGCATAACATTCGGCATAACATTCCCCTTGATTTATACAGGAATACATTTGTCCGCACGCCTGGCAATACAAGCGTAATTACAGGCAACTATACCAGTGTATTTACACTTGTCAATACATTTGTGATGTCGGGTGTAATGTCGCCAGTGTGGACGGTTGTGTAGTTGTTTGTGTTGAGAGAGGGTATTTTTTTGCTTGGGTTTGTATGTGTGGAAAGCGTATGAATGCGAGTAAATGTGTGTGAGTGTGAGTGAATGCGGCGGCTTTGCGCCTGTTATATTACGCTCTGTTATACAATGTATAACAGAGAGTATTTATTATTATATTGTTATATCACGATATAATAATATAATGTTCTATTGTATTAACATAGTAATACAATAATACAATAATCGTGTTCTTAATATATTTATCCGATGCTTCTTTCGTATTATTTTTCACTCTGTTAAACAAGTTTTCACTTTTTAATCCGCTCTTAAACACGGAGCGTCATTGCGAGCCGCGCAAACGGCGCGGCAATCCAGTATAATAAAGCAGCGCCTGCATTCGCAGGCGCAATTATTTTAATCTGGATTGCTTCGTTGGCGCTGCACGCTGCACGTTTATGCGCCGCCTCGCAATGACGCTTTGAGTTTTATCGCAAACAAGTGAAAAGTTGTTTAACAGAGGGTTATAAAAAAAGTGTCCAATATATTGGACACTTTTGTATCTGGATTGCTTCAAAGTTATTTCCTGACGCTTCGCGTCAGATAAATACTTTTTGCAATGGACGCACCGTGTTTAATTTCAAAATAACGATAACTAAAATATTCTAGCGGGGGCATAAAAAATAGTTCCACACGAAAAACAAAACCCGCAAGATTTATAGCCTTGCGGATGATTTATTTTTATTTGCCGAATTCTATGTCTAGAATATGTCGGAAAATTTCAATTTGTTATGCAAAAAACATTATTTTTTTACAACGTTTTTTCACAACTTCTTGTTGGATAGATGCCAGCTCTGGATCATATAATTCAGGCATAGAATTGATAATTGATCTAAACATATAATTTTTTACATCTTCTATATTGATTTTTATTCCAGAAACTTTTTCATACGCAATCAATAAATCCGTCAAAAATTTTGGATATTCTGGATTGTATAAAAATGCGAATTCTCTTGTTCTGTCGCCCAGATCCGAATTTCCAAAGTCAAAAACCCCAGAAAGCCTATATTCATTATTAACCACAGAATTTTTGCCCTCAAAATCTTTATGTAAAAATACGATATCCGGAACAAATTTTTCACAGACAATTCTGTATTTGTTATATATTTTATCCATAACATCTTGTGGAATGTGGCGCAATAACAACGGGTATATTTCCTCTTTTTCGCGGAATTTCGGTTTTGCTGGGTATGGTTTTGGTTTTAAATATTTGAATTCATCCAAAGGAATGCGATGCAGATCATACAAAAAGTTCGCACAATCATTTGCAAAATTGTCTTGTTGCGCTTTTTTCAAATTTTCGTATTCTTGCAAACTCCAATGTTTCCCAGCAATAGGGCGATGAACAGAATAGTCTAACCCATTATCATTTATAATTGTGATTTCAGGGATTTCTATTTTTACAAATTTTTTAACGATTGATAATATTTGAGATTCCCTTTCATACCATTCAATACTGTATTTTGGAAATCTAAATATTTCATTATCTACACTGAACGCATATGAAGTCCATCCTTCGCCTATAAATGATACAACCGAATTTGGAAATTTATTTTTTAAATAGTCTTTAATAGAGTCTTTTTTCATATCGTGATTGTATAAAACACACCAATAAAAATCAACGTTTTTTAATAATCATACACAGAATTGTTCCGTATGTCTGTATCATATCTAAGGTTCTATGTCCGTAATATGTCTTTTTACTTTGCCCTATGATGGCTTTTCCTGTCCCATAATACAAATTAAGCCGCTTTGGGTAGTCGCGCCGACACCTGCCATAACATCCTATCTCGCCCCGTCTTGTCCCTTTGCATACCCAAATGATGGAACTATAAAAAAAGTGTCCAATATATTGGACACTTTTTAATTAATAGATCACATTAAGATCACCTTGATAAATTGCTATGTTAAGCGATTTAGCGTTTGGATATTAAACTCGGATCGTCATTGCGAGCCGCGCAAGCGGCGCGGCAATCCAGTATAATAAGGCAGCGCCTGCATTCGCAGGCGCTACTTTTTACAATCTGGATTGCGTCAACGGCGCTGCACGCTGCGTGTTTA
>JAIRZE010000057.1 GCA_031267375.1 Rickettsiales bacterium
CCTTGATTATAGCTGATACTGGATCGGAATTGTCATATCTGGAAGGGTGCAGCGCGCCGCGCCGCCCGAATCACCAGCTGCACAGCGGCGTGGTAGAGGTTGTCGCTTTGGACAACGCCGCTGTCAAATACGCGACCGTGCAGAATTGGGCGGACAGCGTTTATAACTTTGTCAGCAAGCGCGCGCGAGCGGGACGGGACGCGAAAGTATTCTGGACCCAGGTTGAAATCGGCAGCGCCAAGACCTGGAAATACCCCAGCACCGTGCTGGCCGGCGATAACGCGCAAAGCGACTTTTATTCGCTGACTATAACGCGCGGAACTCAGCAGGCCGACACCGGAACAAAAATGCTGCATATTGGCAATAATACTAAATCAAACATAGTTTCATACGGCGTGGCATTGGAAGAATCTATTCAAACTTTCCGATCTTTGGTGTCGTTTTCTGAAACCACGATTGGCGCGAAAAATGCCTGCAAATGCGATTCCAGAATAATAGGGGAAAACGCGGCGGCAAATACCCGGCCGACAGTAATTCATAACAACGGGGAAAACGAACAAAGCCACGAAGCGGCCACCGGGGCGATCCCGGCGGACGCCCTGTTTTATCTGGAAACGGCTGGAATTGCAGAAGATGAAGCGACGGCGCTGATAGTTGGCGGCCTGGCGGCGCCGATAATATCGCGCCTGCCTATGGAATTTTTGGTGGAATCAAAACAGCTGATACAAATGGCATTGGCAAAGGCATAAATAATGTTAGAAATAAAAAATCTTTCCGTATCATTCGGCGACAAGAAATTGCTGAGCGATATAAATCTGACGGTGGCGGACGGCGCAAAGCTGCGGCTGGGCGGGCGCAACGGCTCTGGCAAAACGACCCTGGTCCAGGTTATCGCCGGCAATCCGGATTACACGATAAACAGCGGCCGGATTATTTTCTATGGTCGCGATATAACGGATGACAACGCGACTACGCGTGCGTTGCTGGGGATTTTCCTTGGCGCGCAGGTTGTGCCGGAAATTCCTGGACTGACTGTTATGAGTTTTTTGAAGCATTCGCTTGCGGCGCATAAACATTTTATAACTGGAAAAGAATTATCTATGGGGGAATTTTTGCAAGATCTGGAAGCTGCAAGATTGCGGCTGAGCATTCCAGAAGATTGGCTGCGGCGCAGCATTAATGTGGGCTTTTCCGGGGGCGAGAAAAAACGGCTGACGTTTTTAAGATTATTGATGACGCGTCCGAAATTGGCTTTGTTGGACGAGCCTGATTCCGGCGCAGACGCCGCCGCGCAAAAACTGTTTGCGGAAATTATCCAAGAATTGAATGCGCTTGGGACGACATTCATATTTATATCGCACCAGGAAAAGTTTGCGGAATTGGTGGCGCCGACGAGTACGGCGACTTTGTCCGCCGGCAAAATCGTGGTATAATGAAATAAAAACAAGGGGGCGTGCGATGAACGGGCTGATCGGATTTATCGGAATATTGATCATACTTATCGCGGGGCGGTCTATTTTCATTCCACTGCTGGTTGCGATTTTTCTTTGGTATCTGATAAACGCGATCGCCGCGTATTACCGCAAGGTTATGCCTTTTGCGGAAATTTTCAAAAAGACAAAAATAATAAATCCGAAATCGGAAATTCCGGGGCGCGTTTTTAATTGGCTTGCGATGATCCTGTCATTTGCTACATTCGGCGGCCTGGTGTATCTGTTTATTACCAGAATCCGCCCGATGTTTGCCCAGTTTTCCGCAAAATTGCCGGAAATACAAACAAAGCTGCACCAGCTGGCGGATTATTTCGCAGGCTATTTCGGGGCGTCGTTTGATCCGAACTCTCTGCCGAATATAACGGAAATCGCGGCATCAGCCGGGGGTACAATCGCCGGCATCGCGACCAGCGCCGGCTTGGTGATCGTTTACATATTCTTTATATTCATAGAGCAAAGCACTTTCCGGAAAAAATTATCGCACCTGTTTCCGGTAAAGAGCCAATTCAAAAAAATGTATTTCATCCTGCACTCTATTGACGAGAATATGAAGAAATATATGTTTATGAAGACTTTTATTTCGGCGGCGACGGCCGTTGGCTCTTATTTTTGGATGCTGCATTTGGGTTTGGAATTTGCGGGCGTCTGGGCGTTTATAATATTTATTATGAATTATATTCCGACTTTCGGAAGCATCGTGGCGTGCGCGCTGCCGATATTGTATTCGCTTGTATCCAGCAGCTCGCTGCATACGCCATTGCTGGTGGCGGCGGGCCTGATCGCGCTTGAAATAATCTTCGCGAATATCTTAGAGCCTAAATTGACTGGAAAAACATTAAACCTGTCAACATTGGCGATATTGGTGAATTTGGTATTTTGGGGAATATTGTGGGGACCTGTGGGGGCGTTTTTCAGCGTGCCGCTGCTGGTGGCGACATTTGTTGTTGCGGCGCAGTTTGATAAGACCAGGTGGCTTGCGGTATTGCTTTCGGCGAACGGAGAAATCCCAGACAAGGAAGAGGATTAAGGAAAATACTTTCAGCAAAAACATTCGGCACAAACATTGCCGTTGTCATTCCTGCGCCGAGAGATAGGGGGGGGCAGACATAAACAATTAATGATCCCAGAAAAAAGTGTCCAATATATTGGACACTTTTTTTTATTCAAAAAATAATCCGTGCCGTCGGATTCGGATATGGAATATAATTAAACTATCAAAAGTTCATATTCATCTGCGGTGATTGCGGCGCTTTTTCCAAGTCTGGAAACAAATCCGTATTCCATAACCCTTGATATCCTTTTGCCGTTATCGGTTCTTCAAGAACTTTTACAACTTGCAATTTCCAAGCATAGCGCCCTTTGCGCCAATCGCCGAAATCAATCTCTGTTTGACTCTGTTCTTTTATAAATTCTTCGGTCATAAGAATACAGGCCGTTAAATCGCAAATCACGACTATTTTGCCATATTGCAACTTGTCGGCAATTCCATATTTTTCAGCAAGTTCTTTATACTGTCCCGATAAGGGCTTGACAGAGCAGTGTATCGCAATCAGACCGCGGTGCTTTGTTGCCCAAGACCTGGTTTCATATTGTTTCAATCCGATCGCGATTGCCGAAGCATACGGCTGCCACAATGTTAAAGCTTTCATTTGCGCCGCCTTTTTCTCTACCGGCAGATTTCAATCATTTGTTCAATCTCGGCGGATAAAATCAAATCCGCGGATTTTTGCTTTTCTATCTGATGCAGAGCGTACAGCACCGTCGCGTGATCGCGCCCGCCGATCAGATTCCCGATCTCGGACAATGACAAACGCGTAGCGGATTTCAAGGCCGTCATCATAATCTGGCGCGCGCGCACGATCGTGCGCCCCCGCGCGGGCGAGCATATTTCGTCAAACGACACGCCCAATTTCTCGCACATAATGCGCACCATAGCAAGCGGAGTTTTGTTTTTTTCCAATGTGTCCGCCAAAAGCTTTTCCGCAACCGCCACAGTGATTTTCTCGTTCATCAATTCCGCGTACGCGCCTATCTTTTTTATAACGCCGGCGATCAAGTGCCCGTCCGCCGCGATGCGCGCCGCGACAATGTCCGCGACATCTGATGTCAGACCGCTGCGCATCAGCATAGCGCGGCGCACGGATTTCACAGGCGCCGCAATATCCACGACCAAGCCCGATGCAAACACCGACTGAGCGCGGCGATCAAATCCGCCCAGAGCCGCCGGCGCGCCGTTCGCGATCAGCACTACATTTTTGCCATATTTTATCAAATCCAAAACCAATGCGACGAATTCTTCGGCGGACGCGCGCTTGCCGGCCAGAAACTGAACATCGTCCATTATGAAAGTATCGCAGTCGCGGCAGAAATCCTTGAATGCAAAGACCGATTTTTCAGACATAGAGCGAACGAATTCGGATACGAACTGGGCGCCGCCCATCATTATGGTTTTGCCCGCGGAATCATTTTTTATGCAGGATGCCAGCAAAGACTTTCCGCATCCGGCCGGCCCGTAAATAAACAAAGGCGAAAATGTCGCGGCGCCGCTTGCCAGTTTTTTCGCAGCCGATACCGCGAAAGCATTTTCATCGGAAGTAATAAAAGAAACGAATCCTTTTTCCGCCGCCGCAGAGTTATTTTCATTTCGTATTTCGTATTTCGCATTTCGTATTTCATTGTCATTTGACGGGGCAGCCGCGACGGATGATTTGCCGGCGACGGCCAGCTGAACGGACAAAGAAAAATCCGCCGCGATATTTTCAATTGTATTAATGTAAGAGCGGCGGATGAAATCAGCAGAAAATTGATTGGGCGCGGAAAGGGTCAGAACGGAATCGCAGACGGAAAATTCCAGCGGAGCAACCCAGGACGCAAAAGCGGCGGAGTCCATTTTTGCCGCCACGGCCTGTTTGATTGCCGCCGCATTTGCCGCCGGATTATAATTCCGGACGCCTGCGGGGGCAACCCTTTGCACTGCTGTCTGCATACCTGACCTCCTTTCCCTTCCGAGCGGATTTCAATTGCTTGCTGTTTTGATATGGAACAAGTTAGTCCATAAAACAAAATTCACAAGTTTTTTTTCTTAAAAAATTGAAGATTTATTTTTGACACCGATTCGTTTTAATCGCAGATTTCCGCGGGTTGTATAGACATTGTATTGACAATACAAAGGCGAATCCGAATCAGTTTTTGACATATCCGCTGTCTGTTTTTCGCGCCAGTCCTTGCAATTCTAAAATGACCAGCTGGCTTTTAATTTCCGGAATTGTTTTTTGGACACGTTCTGCCAATACAGATTCCGACTGAGGAATAATTCCCAGCTTGTCCAACAGAGCATTTTCATTATTTTCAGCTCGGTGCACACACCTGCCCCCACTTGTGGGGGCGGGATAGATTTCCCGGCGGCTTTGCCGCCGCTGGAAATCTTGGGTGGGGGCTTGCTGTGGAAAAAAATCCCCGATTCCGCAAACAATTTTCGCGGCGCCGCTTGCTATCAAGCTGTTTGGGCCGACGCTGCGCGAATCGGACGGATGCGACGGTATTGCAAAAACCGGCCGGCCGTAATCCAGCGCGAATCCGGCTGTGGCCATAGAGCCTGACTTGGCATCGGCCTCTCCCAGTATCAATTTATCGCACAGACCGGCAATCCAGCGGTTGCGCTGAATAAAATTGCCCTGCACAGGCTTTGTTCCGACAGGCATTTCGCTGATTATTGCGCCCTGCTCTATAATTTTGTGATAAAGCGATTCGTTTTCCAGCGGCCAGATATAATCCGCGCCACCGGCCAGAACGGCAATGGTAGTGCCGCTGCGCAAAGCACCCGTATGCGCGGCAGTATCAGTCCCCATAGCCATACCCGATACGACCGCGATGCCGCGCGCGGCAAAGGCCTGGGCCAATTCCGAAATGAATCGCATCCCCGCGCCCGTGGCGTGCCGGGTGCCGACAATGGCAACCGCGGGCATTGCCAAGGCGGACAAGTTCCCACGCAATGTAATTATCGGGGGATGATTTTTTATTTTGCGCAGATTTGCGGGATACAATGGATTATCATCGCAAATATATCTAATGCCAGATTGGTCGGCCAGGTCAATTTCACGCTTGACGGAATCTGTCAGAGCATTATCGCACTGCAAGGATTCCGCGGCGGCAGCAGCGGAGCCAAATTGATTAATCAGCTGGGAGTATTTTATTGCGCCGATGCCCTGGGTCCGCAAAATCAAAAGCTTTTGAAATAAATCCTGGTTCATAAAAGAGATTATAAATAAAAAGCGTTCGCGAAGCGAACACAAAATATAAAATCTGAAAAATGAAAAGTATAAAAGAACAAAAGGACATTTTGTTCGGCGTCTGTCCATCTGTCCTTTTGACCATTTGTCCTTTTTTTTTATTTACCTTATCCCGACTTGGAATTCGTCGCCAAAGTCCGCAACATTTTGCCCGGCAATGGTGCAGCTGATGTCTTCAAATCCGCCCTTTATCTGATTCTTTTTTATAATATTGCTGGTGATCAGCCCGCCCGCAGTCCCAAGCACAACGCCGGCGACCGAATCGGACACCAAGCGCGAAGTATTGAATCCGCCATCTGCGTTTTTCCAATGGCTTTTATCCAGCCCGTTGCCTGTCGTTATGCTTTTTGACATTTCTTCTATTTTAACCAAAGAATCTTTTTTAGCTTTCTCTTTCTGATTCTTTATTTTAAGAGCATCTATCAAAGCATTCAATTCCGCCACCTGCACATTCAGACTGCTTTGATTGCGCGAAGAATCCGTCAAGCAATAAGTCAAGATTGCATCCGCTTTCGCCACGATCTCTGCTTCGCTGGAATAATCCAATTTGACTTGATTCAACCAATCCAGAGTTTTTTGATCGCAGTTGAATGCAGCTGGAAGCGGTGCTGGCTCTGGCCCCGGGGTTGGAGTTGGTGTCGGAACAACCGGAGGTTTCGGAGCAGACTTTCTTACGCATTTGCCGCCAACCAAACTATGTGTGGATTTGCATCTTTCAATAATGCAGTTTCCGAATGTTCCATCGGTGCCGCAAGTGCTTGTTGCAAAATCAATCCCGTCGCCCTCGCAAGCAAGCTTTGTTCCGACAGTATATTGCACTCCATTATGCGTGCACATTTTAACGCATTCAAATTTGTCGTTAAATCCGTATGTATCATTGCATTTCCAGCCCCAGCACGCATCTTTCGTCGCGCTTTTTGCATAAGCGGCTTTTGCGTTTGCCGGAACAGAAGATACCGCGGGAAAGCCCGGACAGAATGATTGCGACACTTCAATCCATCTGTCAGCTGTTGCCCCAGCGCTGCATTGCATAACTTTTGGAAAGCTGCTGAAAATTTTAACGCCGTCTTTTACGGGATTATCCGGACATTTGTTAAAGACCCCTATATCGGTAAAGGGTATTTTTGTTTTTGTTGTATTGCAGCCATAAACAACGCCAGTCTGACCGTCTTTCATACAATCATCATCCAGGTATTTGTTGGCCAAAGAAATGGGATTCAATGTAATCGCCGCAGTGCCGATTGCAACCGGCACGGCAACCGCTACGGTTCCGGCGACAATAGCCGGCGTTGCGGCTATAACCAAAGGCGCGGCTACGACAGCCCCCGCGCCGACGGCAACGCTTGCCGAATCCAAAGCACGAGCGCTGTTTTCCGATAAACAGAATAACGCCGCGCACATCAGAACTTTTGACAGTTTTGTAATCATAATACTTCTCCACATATTTATTTCTATAAATCCAAATTCAATCTGGATTCAATATCTTCCGCCGTTGGCAGCACATCTTCATATTCTTTCGGCAATTTATCCAACAACTTGAATTCATTAACGCTTATCGGACTGTTTATATTGCGCAACGCATATTCCGCGACAAGCTTGTTTTTCTTTTTGCAAAGCAAAATTCCAATTGTCGGATTATCTCCTTCCTTTTTCAGCAAGTCATCAACCGCCGACACATAAAAATTTAGGTTCAATCCTAGTTTAGATAGGATTATGTTTCCAGCTTAATTGTGCAAGCACCGAGTGCACAATTTGCAAATCATTATAAATACTTGCAAATTTTGACATATATTTAAGATTGCGTACAGAAAAACCGCGCATTTCTGGAAATTCATTTTTGATGTCAATAGCCAGATTTTCTATAAATTTACTCCCCCAGGTTTTGTGTTTGTTGATAGTTTTTCCAATATTCCAATATAAAATTATCAGCTCCGAGTTAGCGTTCAAAACAGCCCGTTGTCTCGCAGACGCGATCTGGGTTTTTATATCCCTGATAATCTGCAAATAATCAGTCGTGTTTATCAGCATTATTTATGTAATAACTCTATATATCCCACAAGCTTGCGTATTCGTCGCAGGCCGCGGGCTTTTCAGAAATATTCGCCGTTTCTTTCCATATATCGCTTTCGCACTCTTTCTTTAATTCCGCCAAAGACGCCTTTATCCGGTTATATGTCGGCTTGTCTTTTTCTTTCGCCACCAACAACTGGCTGCGCAGCAATTCCGCATCGCTCAGGTTTTTATTAAACTGCCCTTCCACGCTGCCGCCTATTAATTTATTTCCGAATAATTCCATAGCCCCGACGCCAATGCCCGCGCCGCCGACAGCGCCAGCGACCGTTCCCCAAGTGCGAGCGGATTTTTTCGCGTCCAGAATTTTAGACTCTATCTTTTTGCTGTCCGTCCAAGAGCCACAGGTTATCGCGCGACCCATTTCAAAGTACTTTGGACGAATGTCGGAAATGTTTACCTTTGCGTCGCTGGATTTCATTTCCACTTTTACAAAACAAGTATTGTTTTCCGGGAATTCCGTATCCTCTACCATAGTGGTGTAATCATCGCTATTGCTAAATTTTGACGCCCATACGAAAGTATTTCCGACACCGATATTATTGTTTATGCAGGCTTTCTTTTCCGCGTCGCGTGTCATCGGCGGAATTGCTGGCCGCACATCGTCGGCGATAATGGAAGACTTTTCAATCGCGGCAACAGGCGCGGCAACAGGCTGCGAAGACATATGCTGGGCCGTTCCCCAGGTCCCTGCCAAAGCGCGGCGATCTGTGCCGGGCGCGGCTTCCAGAATACAGGGGACCAGCGCCAAGGCAATTGCAATGGATGAAGAAATCAATTTTTGCATAGATACAATCTCTCTTTTGATAGACGGATTATATCATAAAAATTAGCAATTATCAAATAGCAATTAGCAGTTAATTGCTCATTGCTAATTGATAATTGCTAATTAGAAAATGCTTTCACAATTAACTTTTTGGCCTCTGCGGCGCCGGATTCAAAACTGGCCGCCGCCGCAAAGTCGTGCCCGCCCCCGCCAAAGCTTTCCGCCACGGGCCGCACAGAAACCGTTTTGCTGCGAAAGGAAACCCGCGAACGGCCCGCCTGATACTCTTTTATAACCGCGACGAATTCCACGGATTCTATCTTGGACAACAGCATCATAGCCAATGCCGCCTTGCCATTCAGATCTTTGTACATCTCGCGAGTAATAACCGCGACCGCCAATCTATCCCCGTAAAAGAATTCTGCGTTTGCAACGGCCAAGGCTTCTGTCAATATATCCTTTTTTGTCTGGATCTCTAAATTCAACGCAATGTCGCGCGGATCCGCGCCCAAGTCTATCAGCCCGCCAGCGACACGCAAGGCGTCCCCGGAACGCGCATACTTGAAATTGCCATTATCCGACACCACGCCTGCATAAAGGCAGGTTGCGGCGACAGAATCTACGTTCCAGCCCAGACTGATTGCGATTTCATAAATAATTTCTGAAACGCTGCCGCGGGAAGTATCAACCAATTCCAAATCTGCAAATTCTTGATTTCCTTGGTGGTGGTCTATCTTTATAATATCCCCAATCTGCCGGGCCAAGTCTTCGGAAAATTCCCCCAGCATATCAATCTTTGGCGTATCCAGCGCAATAACCAGATCATATTTTCCGGAAAAATCAATCTTTTCGGCATAAATCATATCGTTGCGCCCCGGAATCCAGTCCAGAAAGTCCGGAATTGTCCCCTCGTAAGAGCAATCTGCCGCAATACCAAAATTCTCTGAAATTATGCGCATCAGCCCCAGAACGGCGCCCAACGAATCGCCGTCCGGATTTTTATGCCCCATAATCAGGATATGGCGGGCATCTTTAATTTTCCGCAAAAAATCTTTTGCAAACTTATTCATTATTTTCCCTTTTTATACAAGCAATCGCATTTTCCAGAATAACGGCGGCGGCGACGGAATCCAAAGATTCTTTTTTCTTTTTGCCATTTGACTTTTGCCGCTCTTCGGCCTCTGCACTGGTCAAAGTTTCATCTATAAAGATTATCGGCAAGTCTGTCTGTGCCGCCAGAGATGCCGCAAATGCGCGCACGCTGCGCGTAGTATCCGAATCGGAGCCATCACTGCGAATTGGCAATCCAATAACGATTCCAACAATGCGTTCATCGCAAATAATGGACAAAAGGACAGATGGACAAATGGACATTCCGCTTGATTGATGTCCATTTGTCCTTTTGTCCATCTGTCCTTTTGTTATTATATGTTCACGCGGGAACACAAAATTCCATTCCTGATCGCAAACGGCCAGACCGGTGCGCTTTGCGCCCCAGTCTATGCCAAGCAATCGGCCGTTTTTTGGAAAATCCTTGAAATTCGTCAGAATCATAGTAAGATTATACAATTATTTTACAGGATTACAAATATGAGTTTCACTAAACAGCAGCTTCAAAAATTCGCCCACAGCATCAGTATTGAAATGTCGGACCAAGAACTGATTGATATGAACATAGATCAGGTCTTTGACTGGATGGAACAACTGAAAAAAATAGATACTGACGGTATTGAGCCTATGTTCACGCCAGCGCAAAATGACGCGCGTATGCGCGACGATGTCGTGCAAACCGGAAATCTGCGCGACGCGGTGCTGGCAAACGCTCCTGATAAAACCGGCGCATCCCGCGGATACTTTGCAGTACCGAAAGTGGTAGAGGAATAGATAAGAGAACAAAAAAATGAACCTGACTGATCTGACATTAACCGAAGCACTGGCAAAACTGCGCGCGCGCGAAATAACCGCGACTGAATTGACGCGCGCTTATCTGGATCGCATCGGACAATTCAACGATGAACTTT
>JAIRZE010000106.1 GCA_031267375.1 Rickettsiales bacterium
GTAGACTAACCTTGAAAACCGGATACCAACATATCTGTAATTCACAAGAAATCACATAAAAGGAGAAAATATGAAAAAGCTTATCTTGACATCTTTCGTCGCTGTGGCGGCTATTACAGGGGCGGCAAATGCGGCCGAATTTAAGCCCTATGTTTCGGAAAAAATTTCTTTTGGACAAATGGATCTTACAAATGCGAAATCAACCGCGCAAGCATCCAATACGGCGGATCATACAAATGCCACTGGAAAAGATGCAAAAGACACTTTTTGGGGCAGCAAAACCGCGGTCGGCGTTTCTTTCCCTGTTGAAAAAATATACGGCTCTGTCCGCGCCGAATTGGAATTTGGAATCAACACCAAAGCAGAGATGGATATAGAAAACAGCATTGCGACATCGGAAAAATATGCCACTTCTATCAAAACGCAAACTTATGGCCTGAACGCGTATTATGATATCAACACCAATTCTGCATTCACTCCGTATATTGGCGCTGGAATCGCTTTGGCGCACATTGCCGGAAATACAGAGTATAAATCACTCACCGCCCCCGGCGCAGGAACTGCGGGCGATATAAAATCTGATAATTTCGGCTGGAATGTCGGCGCGGGCGTCGCGTATGCGATAACCGAAGCATTATCCGCTGATTTGTCCTATCGTTATTCCAACTTGGGCTCTGTGAAAGACGAACTGAAAGGATATGGCGCATTCGCGGGAAATAATTACGATATGGAAGCAAAATTATCTTCGCACGAAGTCTTGCTGGGCGTAAGATATGCGTTCTAAGTAAAATCGTTTGATTCAAGAAAAAGCCGTCCGTTTGGCCGGCTTTTTTGCAAAAAGGCCGGTGTTTTTATAATCTTTCACTCTGAAATACATCTTTTAACTTTTTATAAAACTATGAAGCATTTTTGTCATCCCCGCGAAGGCGGGGATAGGGCTCTAAAATTAAAGAACAATGAATTTATTAGCCCTGTTCCCGCCTTCGCGGGAATGACAAACCAAGCCAAATGCTTATCAAAAAATGATAAATGCATACAGAGCGTACTCTCTACTCTTTACTCTCTAATCTCTTTATCAGCTCTTCCAACTGCAATCTGGTCGCATACGAAATCACTATATCCCCTGCCCCACCTTTGCGTTCTTTCAATTTTACCGGCAATTTTAACGCTTTTTTCAATTTATTTTCTATTTCCGCAACCTGGGTTTCACCCATCGCCCCGGACACAAAAGAACGACTTTTCCCGGCCCTTTTGGAACTTTTTACCAATTTAGAGGCATCGGAAACCGACATTTTCGTCGCTATGATTTTTTTGGCCAGATCGCCCGGATTTTCCGCCACAGCCAAAGTCCGCGCGTGCGATGCCGACAAGTCGCCCTGCTCTACCATTTTCCGCACATCCGCCGGCAGGTTTTCCAGTCGCATAGAATTTCTGATATAGCTTTCGGACTTTCCAATCAAACGCGATACATCGCCGATTTCATAGCCGCATTTATCCATCAGATTCTTGTACGCCGCCGCTTCTTCTATCGGGTTCAAGTTTTCCCTCTGCACATTCTCTATCAGCGCGATTTCCATAGCGTTTTCATCAGACAGGCCTTTTACCAGCGCCGGAATCTCGCTCAGTCCGGCCAGCTTGCTGGCGCGAAAGCGGCGTTCGCCAGCAACAATCTCGTACTGGTGTGCCGTGCCAGAAACGCTGCGCAACAAAATAGGCTGCAAAACACCCTTTTCCTTGATAGACTTTGCCAAGTCATCCAATTCGCTAGCGTCAAAAGACTTGCGCGGCTGATCCGGGTTGGCGGCAATCTGGGCCAGCGGAATATTGCGCACAGAAACGCGCTCTGCCCCGGTCAAAATGGAAATTTCCGGGGTATTTCCCATTTCCGCGGTTAATTCCGACAATCCCTTGCCCAATCCGAATTTGCTCATATTTATTCTCCTAAGGCTTCCACAATTTCCGTCGCCACGCGCAGGTATGCCTGGGCGCCGGGCGAATTAAAGTCATAAAACAATGCAGGCTTGCCGTGGCTGGGCGCCTCGGCCACACGCGTATTCCGCGGAACCACGGTCTTGAACACGCGGACGCGGGCGGCGGCGCGCACATCATCCTCTACCGCTTTGGACAGAGCATTTCTCTTATCGTACATAGTCAGCAGCACGCCCAGAATTTCCAATTCTGGATTCCATTTTTTACGAATTTCCGAAATGCTGTTGGTCAGGTGCTGCAAACCTTCCAGCGCAAAGAACTCGCACTGCAAAGGCACAATGACATTATCCGCCGCGGTCAAAGCGTTCAAAGACAAATACCCCAGCGCCGGCGGGCAATCCAGCAAAATATAGTCATAGTGCGCCGCAACCGCAAACAGGGCGTCGCGCAGACGATACTCGCGATTATCCATATCCAGCAATTCCACCTCTGCCCCTGATAATTTCGGACTGGACGGCAGAATATGCATTCCGGCGACCGCCGTGGTCAGTATGTTTTCCGCAGCCGGCGCGCCGTTTATCAAAACATCGTAAACATTCTGGCGATAAGAAGCGCGAACAAAGCCCAAGCCAGTGCCGGCATTGCCCTGGGGATCCAAATCCACCAATAAAACGCGCTTTTTTATAGCGGCCAGCGACGCGCCTATGTTAATGGCGGTCGTAGTCTTGCCAACTCCGCCCTTTTGATTTGCAAAAGCAATGATTTTTGTCATATCCGGTTCCTTTGAAAGGACGATAGACTAATTAACCGATTCGGTCAAGAACAATGAACAGTGAACAGTGAAAATGAACAATGAAAGCAAAGAATATGTTAATTATTTCATATATAATTATAAATAATTGTCGGTTTTTACTGTAATTATTCATTTTCACTGTTCATTGTTCACTGTTCATTATTAAAACGAACCCATCGCCGGTTTTGGACGGATAAAGCCGATAATCAAATTTATGATGCTTTTTGGCAAGCGCGATTTCGTCTTTTACGCCCTGCCCTTTTAATAAAAAATACCGGCCTTTTTGAACATTTTTGGTAATTTCCAAGATTTTATCCAATGATGCAAACGCCCGGGCAGTAAAGATGATGGGCAAATGGCCAGATGGACAAATGGACATTTCGCCCGCCCCCTGACTTTTTGTACTTTTGCCCATCTGTCCTTTATCTTTTAAGTAATTCTCTATCCTGTCATTCACAACGGTCAGGTTTGGCAGGTCCAATTCTTTCTTTAATTCATTCAAAAAGCCGGCTTTTTTGCCAATTGACTCTATACAGACCACCGACCAGCCCAAAATAGCCAATACTACGCCTGGAAAGCCCGCCCCGCTGCCCAAATCAATAATCCGGACATCTTTCGGCAAATACTCTACTAACTGCGCAGAATCGGCAATATGACGCGTTTCTATGTCGTCCAAAGTACTTGGCGCGACCAGATTCATACGCCCCGACCATTCGCGAAGTATTTCGGCATACCTTTCAAATTTCTCTTTATTATTCATCGCATTTATTATAACATAGGAAAACTATGTTGCCATCAAAAAATATATTCGCCGCAATATCACTGACCGCAGTCATCGTCGTCTGCGGCGGCGCTCTGTGGCATTTTGCCAATACCACCGCCCTGCCGACCTATAATCTGCCGGATACTAAATACGGCGCGTTTCTGGCGGCTCAGCACGCTGTTTATATAAATGATTTTAATGCGGCGGCGGATTTCTCCAAACAGATTCCGAACGCCGACGCCGTTATCGGCCCGGTTCAAAATGTGCGCGCATTGTCTGCTTTTCTGTCCGGAAACACTCTTGAATTCGCGAAAGACTTCGCCCAGGAAAAATCCGTCGCCGCGCGCCTGATATATGACGCAAATCTGCTGGATGCGAACGATTGGGCGGCCCTGTACGCGCGGCATAAAAACGACGATTCCGCGGCTACGGCCGCTTTGCGAATATGGCCGGCCGCCGCGATCGGAAAAACGAACGAGGCCTTGAAAATCCTGGATAAATTGCAGACAAGCGAATCGCAAAAAGCATTCATCCGCGGGCAAATATACGCGGAAAGCGGAAAAACGGCGGACGCCGCGGCCCAGTTTGCAAAGGTTCCGACAGAGTTTCTGAATATAAACGACTATCTTTATCTGATGTCTTTTTATGAAAAAGCCGGAAATTCTGTTGCCGCGAATGCCTTAAAATCTGATTTTACGACGCGTCCGGGCGGAATGTTTATACTGGCATTGCCGGAAACGCGCGGCGCGGATTTTTCGGGCTATAAAAACGCGCTGGCATTCAGCCTTATACAAACAGTATCGCACAGCCCGGCTATGGCTTATTCAGATCTGGCATTGCTGCTGCTGCGCTTTGCGGAAAGCGCGGGGGGCGAAAATGATGCGCTGAATTACTATCTGGGCCAGTATTTTTGGAATAACGGTGGCGATTATAACAAGTATTTTGATAAAATAGACCCCAAAAGCCCTTTTTACCCGTTTGCAGTGATGAAAATCGCCGAAAAGACCGGTAAAATCGCAGAACTTGAACGCATAGTCCGCGCAAACCCGCTGTTTGTGCCGGCTATCAATAAACTGGTTGCAAAAAATATGCAAAACGGCCGGGAAAAAGACGCTATCCGAGTGCTGGATCGGGCTTTACGGAATGAAAATTTGGGGTCTTATGGCCGGGCATTTTTCCTGAAAACAAAGGCCCAGGCGTATTTTACCGCCGGGGATGCGGCCGCGGCGCAAAAATACTTGCGGGAATCGGCGGACATACTGCCAAAAGACGCAAGCATTTTGGGCTTGCAGGCACGGATTTGGGCAGCGCGCGGAACGGATCTGGACAGCGCTTACGAATACGCGATCGCGCTAATAAAAAAGTACCCGGCGGAAATTGAAAACTGGGATACCTTGGCAATGGTTGTACAAGCAAAAGAGGGAAATTCAGAGGCTTTGGAAATCCTGGAAAGGGTAGGGCGCGTGGCCGAATCTTGCAGCGTCCTGTTCCTGCACCTGGGGGATATATATGCGGCCCGGGGCAATTCAAAACTTGCATTGGACGCATACTCGCGGGCGATATATTTATCTGATGATGGATTGGTGATAAAGCCCGAATTGGAAAAGAAAATAAGGAAACTGAAATGATAAATGTTGGTGTGATCGGGGCAGGCGCCTGGGGCAGCGCGCTGGCAATAATATCCAAAAAGGCCGGTAATTGTACAAGCCTTTGGTCTTATGACGGGGCGGCTGGATTTGGATTTGACGGACAAATTACCGGCCTTTTTGAAGATTTATCAGATTGCGATGTTATTCTGGTGGCAACCCCTGCGGCCAATTTTCGCGAAACGATAAGAAAATACCGGCCTTTTTATAAAAATCAGTCTATTATTATCTGCACCAAGGGGGCGGAAAGCGATACAAATTGCTTTATGTCCGAAATCTTGGCCCAAGAATTACCGGAATGCCGGGAAATAGGGGTATTATCGGGCCCCCAATTCGCGGCCGAGGCTGCGGCCGGCGTCCCAACCGGCAGCACTTTGGCCGGGCCGACAAATGTGATAAAAGCGGGCAGGGCGGCATTGCCGGGACTTTATCTGGAAGAATCTGATGATATTTTGGGCACGCAAATCTGCGGGGTCGGCAAGAATGCAGTCGCATTGATCGCCGGCTTTTTCAGCGTCGCCGCAAAGGGCGAGAACGAGCGCGCATTAAAGGTGGCAAGGGCCTGGAACGAGGTTGTTGATTTCGGAACCGCGCTGGGCGCAACGCCAAAGACATTTCTGGGGCTGTGCGGAATAGGGGACTTGTTCCTGTCGGCAACCAGCCCGACCAGCCGCAATTTCGCGGCAGGCATCGCAATAGCGCAAAATCAGCCAATAACCGGCACGGTAGAGGGGATTTCTGCGTTGCGCGGCATAATCGCCCGTGCAAAAGCCGTTGGGACCGCCACCCCGATATTAAGCGAAATGGCTGTGGTATTGGGTTAATAAACTCGGTGGTAATTCCCCTCCTATGGAGGGGGTGGCGCCGCAGGCGCCGGGGAGGGTTTCCTTATTAAAGCACCCACCCCGCCCCCTTCGGGGGCACCCCTCCATAGGAGGGGAATTACCACCGAGTTTAATTTTGATTTACAACAAATTTTATCCAATGATTTAATCATATTTTATTTCACACGAAAGAAAATATACAGTATTGAAATTACCGGCTTTTTTAAGTCTTTTTACAAAATTTCCCGGCCTTTTTGAACATTTTTTTGAACCAGGCCCGAAAAAACGGCTGAAATCCAATAATAAACACAAGGAAATAGGGCCAAAACAATAAAATTCCCGGCCTTTTTGAATGTTTTTTGAAAAAGAGAACTTTCTCGGTCTTATATTTTGACAAGGCGAAGCCTTGTCATTGCGGACCTCGGTCCGCAACAGGGCTAAGAAATTTCATATTTTATTTTAATAAAGTATGTTGACCAAAGCCCTATGCCGCAATGATAAAAACACTTTGTGTTTTTGTAAAATAGGCAAGATTTGAAAAACTGAATAATCTTGCTCCAAATTTACGAAATTGTTCCGGACCGATTCGCAGATCTTTTTAATCACATCATTTCATTGAAATTATTGCCGGTAAAATTATTTACATAATACGGTAATATTATACCGTAATTTGTTGATATTGTCGCGCAAAATTTTATAAAACACCTCGCATTTCAACTTGTATTTCTTTTTAACAAGGCTTCGCCTTGTCATTCCCGCGAAGGCGGGAACAGGGCTAATAAATTACACTGTTTATTTTTCAAGCCCTATTGCCACTAGCGCAGGAATGACAAATTAGCACTTAAAGAAAATTTTGCAGACAAATGCGTTATAAAGGCATCAAAATATGAAATTTTTCGCGATATAATTTTTCCAGAAAATCAAATATTGTGATTAAATTCATAAAAATACAGGAATTTTATCAAATATAAATAGCAGAAATAATGCCTGTACATAAATTATTCTTGAAAATAGCGATATTTTATACCGGAACACATTGCCTTGTTTTCTTTGGCCAAATTCCGACACTGAAACCGCGGACTGTACAATAAACTTTTGCCAAACAAGAACTGTTTTTATAAAAATTTCCGTGCGGAAAAAATCTTATTCCGCGAATTTTTGTTTTTTTTGCACGCGAATCGCGCAGAGAAAACGCGTAAAACTGAATCGCCAAAAATAAAAATCGCCTCTTTTAGATTTTACGAAATTATTTTTCCTGCGTGCCGCCGCAACTACACAAACCACTGGAAGAAAAAACAAACCAGGCATTACGGTAATATATTACCTTATTTATTTTTTTCAAGCATCCGATGCGTCAAATTAAATGGCGATTTTACCCCTAACCCGTCGCCGGGGCAAGGGTGATAAAAAAAATACTTGACAAATAAACCGGGGGGGGTAGACTGCGTTTGTCAATTTTGCACAAAAACGGCCGGATTTGCGAAAAAACAAACCGCTTAAACGAGCCGATACAAACACATTAAACATAAAGCATCTTAAACAGATAAACACATCAGGGGATATATTATGAGTTTTTTGGATTTTATTTTTAAGCGCAACCGCAAACAAAGCGACCAGGACCTGAACGCAGATATTGCAAGGCTTCTTTTTCGCGAGTTGCCGGGCCTGATTGAACATCTTGATAATATGATAAAAGCAAGTTCTGATAAAAAATCGGACAAGCCCCCGCAGCAGCAAAACCGGTCTTCCGAAACTCCGCAATTTTCCGCCGCGCCGCACAATCCGGACGAGATTATGCCCCCGGTTATGAAATGCTTGGACTTTGCGCCGGTCCAGATGCGCGCGAATCCCGCGCTGGCCGTTCGGCTTTTTCACGGCAATCTTTGCAATTTTAATTGCCCTTATTGCTTTACAAACGCGCCATCCACATTAAATGGGGCCAGTATAAAAAAAGTGCTGTCCGCTGATCCGCACCGCGATGAACTTTTGACCGCAGAAGAAAAATGGCAAGCACTGAAATATATGCAAAGCGAATTTGGCACCCAAACCGTTATTATAAACGGCAAAGGCGAACCCTTGCTGGAACCCGACACGCCAGAACTGATAGATAATATCTGCGATTTGGGAATGCATACTCTGCTGGTTAGCAACGGCAGCCTGCTGAAACCTGAATTATTAAAGCGCTGGGAAAACGCGCCTGTGTCTTTTATGGTAAAGCGCAACGCGATAAATAATGATGCTGCGGAAAATGCATTATTCGGATTGCCGGAAAAGAGCAGGGCAGGGGATGCGATTCGCGAATTAACCAATCCTGACAATAAATTGACGGAAAAATACCGGGCAGAGCGCCGCTTTGCCATTAATTGCGTGCTGTCCAAAGACACGGCGGACAGTGCGCCGCAGATTTTGGAATTTTGCCGCGATAATGGCTTTATCCCGTGGTTTGACCGGCTGTTGGAAGACGGGCGCTGCACAGGCAATTATGCGGCGGCGAATCGCCTGAGCCCGGCGGAGTTTGCAAAAGTTGCGCGCAGTCTTTCCGAAATGGATAAAAAATACGGATATGATTATAATATGACGGCGGATATGAACCTGGGCTGTCCGCCGGAATTGAATAATCGCTTTGTGCAGATAACGAATCACGGGAAATTGAATGCGATAACGAAGTTCGGCCTGGCGACAGATTGCGGACTTATAAAGAAATGCATAAATTGCAACGCGCTGGCCAACAGCGAAGATTTTGATGATTTCAGATATTACCAGTGCAGAACTCGCGAAAACGAGGTCCGCGAAGCATTCGGAATGCAGAGGTATAGATAAAAGCTCGGTGGAAATTCCCCTTCCCTTTGGGAAGGGGTGGCGCGTAGCGCCGGGGTAGGGGTAAAAAATGCCGCTTGCGCGGCATTTTCTTATTTCACAGTTGTCGTAGCATTACGATTCTGAGACCACACGGATTCGCCTGTACCCAAGACGGCCGGCTTTTCCTTGCCATACGAAATCGTTGAAACGCGATTCGCTTCCACGCCGTCCTTTACTATAACGGACTTTGCAGAATTCGCGCGCTTCTGGCCCAATGCCAAGTTGTATTCGGTGGTGCCGCGCTCGTCGCAGTTTCCGGCAATCTGAACCTTTACATCGTTATGATTTTTCAGGTACAGGGACTGGCCCAGCAGGTTATTGCGCGCTTCCTCGCTAATTTCCGCGGAATCAAACGCAAAGAAAACTTTCTGACCGTTCATATCGGACGGCTCTACAATTTTATTGGATCCGCCGCAGGCAGCCAGCAACATTCCAGCAAAGCCCAGCATTGCAAAATTTTTGATTTTCATAAAAATACTCCCTTGTATTTTAGTTATTCGCTTGCTAGTTTATACTAAAATATATGCAAAATCAAGGGAAATCAAATATGGGAAACAATTCTTTGAAAGATCTGGTTATGTCCGGCGTCGTTTGGGAGCTGAGCGATGGCAAAGGGCAAAAGGCAAAAGGCAATTATGCCGATACTCTGCAAACAAAAACAAATATTCAGGACAAGCCTGCCCTTTGCCCTATGCCCTCTGCCTTGCCAGCCGCCACCGCGCCCGTCGCGCCCGATTCGGCAAGTATTGTCGCGAACGAGGCGGGGGATATAGACTCTCTGCTGGCGGCCGTTGCCGCGTTTGATCATCCGCTGAAACAATTCGCAAAGAACACGGTGCTGCCGGATATACAAGGCAAAGGGCAAAAGGCAAAAGGCAATTCTGCCTTGCTTGTCATAACTGATTCGCCAAGTCTGGACGATGACGAAACCGGACAAATTTTATCCGGGCCCGCGGGGGACTTGTTTGATAAAATGATCGGCGCGATAAATCTGACGCGTGCGGACTTATCAATTATGCCGCTGGTATTTTGGCGCGCGCCGGGGGGCCGGACGCCAGCGCGCGAAGAATTGGACCTTTGCCGGCCCTTTGTCAGCCGCGCGATTGAACTGCTGCAACCAAAAGCAATTCTGACGCT
>JAIRZE010000107.1 GCA_031267375.1 Rickettsiales bacterium
CAATAGTCCAGGCGCGATGATTTGAGCGTCAGCTTCATAACTGCTGCCGGTTTCAGAGCAGCCTGTGCGCTTTAACGCGCTTTGCATAGATTTTGCCGTAGTTTGCCCGGCTTTGGCCCATTCCTTCATAGTATTGTCAACGAAAGTTCGTTCCGCCGCGGACGGCAGGCATTCCCCGGTCAGCGCCTTCATCTGGGAATTCATTTGCATAACGCCGGTTACCAGCCCCAGGACGCTGGGCACCAGCGATGCCGCGCCTTCGGTCCCGCCGGATGCTTTGGCCGCGACTGGCGCCGCTTTTTTTATCTGCGCGGCGGCGCCGGCTTCGCCGGCAAAGGCAAAAGGCAAAAGGCAAAATGCAAAGATGACAGATAGCTTGCACATTAAACAATTTCTCTCTTATCTATCATTCTATCATAATTCAGGTTGCAAATCAAACTGTTTCATAATAGAATAAAACTATGCGAAACAAGCGGCAATTTATAATTTCGGGGGCTCATCGGCGATTAAGCCGCATCTGGCAATTTTTCTTTGCCGGCTGGGGCTTGCTGATGGTGGCCGTATTGGTCGCCGGGTCTTTGTTTACCAAGCAGCTGCTTTGGACGCCGATATCCGCCATAAATATGAAGGAAATCGCCAACAATCAATTCAAAATGGAAAACGCCGCGTTTGCCGGAACTGACAAGGCAGGCCTGCCTTTCAGCATTCGCGTCGCGGCCGCGCGCCAAGAATACGACAATCCGGATATGGTCTTTGTGCAAAAAGTCAGCGGAACAATTACCCGGATGACCGAAGGGCAATTAATAACCGACAAGATTGTCGCAAATTCCGGGCAATACAGCCGCAAAGCCCGGACTATGACACTGCGCGGCAATGTGCGCGTTGATTCCAGCAACGGCGACAGGATTTTAACACAAGAACTGGTGGTGCAATTATGAAGCAGAGCGTTTTGAAAATAGAGCATTTATCCAAATCATACGGCAAGCGCGCCGTTTTGCGCGATATATCCTTGGAAGTAAAAATGGGCGAATCCGTAGGATTGCTGGGGCCGAACGGCGCCGGAAAAACCACCGCGTTTTATTGCATAACAGGTCAGATTCGCGCGACCGGCGGACAGATTTTCTTGAATTCCCAGGACATAACCCACCTGCCCTTTTATCAGCGTGCGCGCCTGCATATCGGATACTTGCCCCAGGAAAACAGCGTATTCCGCGGCCTGACCGTGGAACAGAACATAATGGCGATTTTGGAAGTAGTGGAACCCGACAAAAGAAAGCGCGCGAAAAAGTTGGACGATTTGTTGAACGAGTTTTCAATTTCTCATCTGCGGCGCAGCCAGTCCACGGCCTTGTCGGGTGGAGAACGCCGCCGCGTGGAAATCGCGCGCGCTTTGGCGAATGATCCAAAGTTTATTTTATTGGACGAGCCCTTTGCGGGAATAGATCCGATAGCGGTGAACGACATCCGCGGCTTGGTATCGCAGCTGAAAAATCGCGGCCTGGGGGTTATCATAACGGACCATAATGTGCGGGAAACTTTGGGGATAACGGACCGCAGCTATGTCTTGCACGACGGGAAGATTTTGAAGCACGGAACGACGCCGGAAATAGTCAAAGATGCTATGGTGCGCAAGGTGTATCTGGGCGAAGATTTCAATATGTAATCTTTGTTCGTTTTGCCTTTCGGTCCGTGTTGTTCGCGGGTGCGGGGGAACCGTTGGCTATTTGCCAACTTCCCCCGCCGCCCCCGCGAACAATCGGCACAAAATATCAAAATCCGATTTGGTCTGCTTCGCAGATGAAAAATTTGCTGCGCAAATTTCGGGCGGAATAATAAGAGAAATTATTATGAAAAAAATATTCTTTTTATTTTTTATTTGTTCTTTTTTATTTTTATACGGATGCGGCGTAAAGTCCGACTTGTCGCGCGCGCCGGGGGACAGCTTTCCGCGCAACTATCCGACATATTAAGAGGACGCAGAATGTTTGATACTGAAAAATTAAAATCTTTCTCTTGGGTGAATATCGCCAATCCCGACCACCAGGAATTCAACCGCTTGCAGACAGACTACAAGATTGACGAAGACACCATTATGGACATTCTGGACCCGGACGAGCAATCTCGCATAGAAACCGAAGACGATTACAAGGTTATCATCGTGCGCTTTCCAATCGTCAATCGCGAAACCGATACTATGTGGCATACCGAGCCTTTGTCCATAATCTATTCCGACCGGCGCGTCATAACCGTCTGCCGCAAGCGCTGCGACATTTTGGACAAGATAAAGCCCGCGGAAAAATCTTCGCGTGAAGTTTTTATTCTGAACATAATCTATTACATCGCGGAATCTTATCTGAAATCGTTAAAAGAATTGAACAAGAAAGTTTTTAACGCCAAAAAAGTTTTGCAGAAAAAAATCCAAAAGAAAGAGCTGCTGAATTTGTTAGAGGTTGAAAACAGCTATACGCTTTATATGACCGGTCTGAAAGGCAATGTGGGCGTTGTGGAAAAGCTGGAAAAGATGCGCAGCTTTATAAAGGACGAAGATTGCGAGGAATTGATAGAAGACGCGCGCATTGAATTGAACCAGGCGACGGAAATTGTTACAAGTTATAGCAAGATGCTGCGGTCAATAAAGGAAACTTTTGAAAGTGTCATCAATATGGACAGCAATAATAATATTAACAGATTGACGATATGGAATATTATTCTGATAGCGCCGACGATAGTGGTTGGCTATTACGGAATGAATATGGAATTGCCGTTTACCGAACACGCGGCGACGGCGTTTGTGATATTTGCCAGCATTGTTGCATTGCTTGGCGGGTACGGAGTCTGGGCTTGGTGGAAAAAAGTGCGTTGATTAATTTATAAGGTTCTATTAATTCAGCCCAGCCTTCGCGCTATGCGCTTCGGCGGGCACTCAATTTTCAGCCCTCGCTGCGCTCGGTGAAAATTGGTGGTGGAGATGAAAGGACTCGAACCTTCGACC
>JAIRZE010000035.1 GCA_031267375.1 Rickettsiales bacterium
AAGTCCATTTTTAACAAAGTTTTTACACCCACAGTGAACACATTGCATAATTTACTCCTTTTGGTCAGAAGAATTATAACACATTTATTTGTACACATCAAGATAAAGTGAACAATCTGCTCCTTGGAGGGGGGGGGGGCGGCGAAGCCGCCGGGGTGGGTTTTATTATTAGAGAACCCTCCCCGCCGGCTTCGCCGGCACCCCTCCACAGGAGGGGAATTTACTCCGAGTTTTATTTCTCATTAAAAAATGCCCCATTGGGGCGGTTTTATTTCGGCAAATTTGCTTTATTTCGGCAAGTCCGCAGAGTTCTCTATTTGCAACAACTGATTTTCCAGCGCCGTTCTTTCAGAACTTTTATACCCCGTTTCCGGTGCATTTTCCGTCGCCTTTGATGTATCACCTATCTTTTGCGTGTCCGCTTTTGCCGTTGCCGAATCAGCCGGTTTATTTTTCGCAGTTTCTTTTACCGGTTCTTTTTTATCAGCCGTCGCTGCGGCCGCGGGTGAAACTGGTTTCTGAGGCTCTGGTTTTACTGATTCCGTTTCCGTTTTATTTTCCGCCGTCGCTGCCGCATTTTGCCCCGCTGGCACGACTTTCGGATTTATCAGATTATTATAAATTTCTTCTGCCGCAGCCGCGCTGGTCATATCTTTTTCCAGCAATTTATTTTCGCCCGGAATAAACCACTGATGCAACTTTACCGCCGTCAGCTGCATAACAGGTCGCGTCCGCGCCGCCGTCACAAAATCCGGCAGAATATTCTTGTCCGAATAGTACCAAAGCGCGCCCCAATAAACCACGCCCATCAGCACAATTCCGCGGACTATGCCGAAAATAACCCCCAGCGTATGATCGGTTACCTTCATCATACTTTCCTGGACCCGGTCGCGTAATTTCTGATTAAAGAATCCGAATCCGACCAGAATCACAAAAAATACTATGAAATAAGCCGCGACCAAAGTTCCAATCGTGGATTCTGATAACTTGAACCAGCTTTGAAACAGTCCGTCCAGCATTGGCGATACAAATCGCGCCACGACGGCTGCGATGACCCAGGACAATGTCGCCACGGTTTCATAAACGCCGCCGCGTATAGTCGCCCAGATCGTGCTGGCCAGCACGATTCCTATGTAAATATAATCAAGAACGGTTAAGTCAAACATAGTGGTCAGGGGTTAGTGGTCAGGGGTTAGTGGTCAGTGGTCAGAGATCGGTTGTTAGTTGTCCAATATATTGGACAAGTATAATTCTGACCACTAACAACTGACCCCTGACCACTTATTCTTTATTTCTTCTTTTTCTTGCCCAGCAATACAAAGCCCAGGCCGGCGACCAATATAATCAGCAATCCATAGAAATAGATCGCTTTGCTGCCGCCGTCAGTTTTTTTTTCCGTCTGGACATCAGCGTTCGCAGGCGCGTCCGCAGTCGCCGCATCACGCAATTCCTGGTCCATAAAGTCCGCATAGCCCTGGAAGCACTTGCCCTTTATAACCATAACCGGGACGCCGCCGTTGTCATAATTGCAAGTCTTTAACACCGCTTCAAACGCCGGGCGGTTTTTTTCCTGCATAACATCAATTTCTTCCACTGTAATATTCGGCAATTCCTTTACCAGCTTGCCATTGATAAATTCGCGCGCGTGGTGGCAATGCGGGCAGGTCGGCGAAAAATATACAGTAATATCAGCGGCATTCGCGGCGCCGACAAAGAGCAGAGAGCAGATAACGGATAGCAAAGTTTTCTTCATTTTATATTCCTTTTGGGTTTTGTTTTGGATTTTTTCCTTTCCGAAATAGATTATAGAAAATCATTACGCAATGGCGCAAGAAAAAAATTAAATTGACAAACTTTTACTATAAATTATGATTGCTGGCGAACACCCGCAAGGTTTTGAAAAAATGATTTCGGTATCCGCATCTATTCTTGTGTCTGCCCTGATTTTCCAGCATTGCGGAAGGAATCAATTGCGCGCGCTTAAAAAACTGGTATCCCGAAAAAGAATTCGGTCAACGGCTTTGCCTTATAAATTGTACTATTTCAACTATATCCCGAATTTCGGCGACGCTTTGAATCTGGACCTGATAGATTTTATGGGTCAGCGGTACGAGATTGGAAACGAAGAAACCGCAAACATTATCGGCGTGGGCAGCCTGTTGCAGCACTTTGTTTCAGACCAGCCGGTAGATATTAATCCGAAACTGGAAACTCTGCACATCTGTGGCAGCGGTTTTATTCAGGCCAGGACAGAGCCTGGCTATTTCGTCAGAAATGTGGAAGTTCACGCGCTGCGTGGGAAATTGTCGCTGGAAATCGCGGAAAATATACTGGGGCGTAAATTGCCGGGCGTTGCGCTGGGCGATCCGGGGCTTTTATTATCCAGAGTATTTCCCGCCGATGACGCGCCGAAAAAATACGCGGTCGGGATTATTCTTCATTATGTTGATCGCGAGTCCCAGGCCTTTTGGAACATAAAATTCAAAAACCTGAATTTCAAAATCATAAACATATCCGTTCGCCCAAAGCAGGTGGCCAAAGAAATAAGCGAGTGCGAGTTTATATTGTCCAGCGCCTTGCACGGCTTGGTTGCGGCGGACAGCTATGGCATACCGAACCGGTGGATTCGTTTAAGCGACGATATTGTCGGCGGGGATTTTAAGTTCAAAGACTATTATTCAGCGTTTGATATAGATACGGATGATATAAAGCCCGTAGACTTGCGCAAATATGAAATCTTTGACGAAGATATAGATGTATTCAAGGCGGTGTATAAAAAGCGGACCAAGAAGATAGACGAGATCTGCAAGGCCTTGATAAAAACATTCCCGGTGTTTCCGGATACTTCTAAAAAGTAGGTATAGATAATTGGCAGCTTTTTTGTAAAGCTCGGTCTAAATTCCCCTTCCCACGGGGAAGGACGGAGGCCGTCTGCCGGGTGGCCACGAAGTGGCCGGGGTAGGGCTCATTAACAGTAAAATCAATTATATAGTAGTACATAGTATATACTACGGTATATTTTACCCATACCCCGTCGTGCTACGCACGCCACCCCTTTCCGGGGGAAAGGGGAATTACCACCGAGTTTAATGAAAAAACCACCGATGGAGAGAGCCATAGGTGGTTGGAGGATAGAAACTATTCAGAAGTATAGTGCCGTTTATTCAATATATTCGCGGCCCTCCAACCGAACGATTGGAAGCATTTTACACCTGCGCAGGTGCTTCTGAACAGGGCTTCTATACCCTGGTGCCATTTTTGGCACGATGCATATTATATACGAAAAATGAAAATAAGCAATGAAATTTAATGCGCGCGGTGCATATACCACTGTGCAAATTCATACGCTGATGGAAATGTTTTAAGATACTCAGGCGTTTGCCCGCCCAGTTCTTTTGAAACTTTTTGCTCTATATTTTTTATTTTCTTTTTATTCGTCGTTATCAGGCAGCCGCAATCAAACCCAGCGTGCAATGCGCTGATTATATTTTCCGGCTGGTCATCAACGACTATCAGTTCTTGATTCGCGGCGGCATTGAATTTAAGGTATGAAAATATCGGGGCTTTCGGTTGGTCAATGTCGTTTATATGAAAATTCTCGCGCGGAATGCCAAAGCTGTTCAACCTTTTATACATCAGATCATAGTTTCCCATATTAGAGCATATATGAAGCGATGTATTCGGCGCCGTATTCAATTTTTGCAAAGCAATTTGCGCGTTGGGCAAGAAAGGTATTTTCAATGCGACTTTGCGAAGCAGGTCATTCATATATATTTTATTGTGTTGCCCGATTCCGTATATTTTATAGAACATAAGATTGCCAATGGCAACGATTGGATCTGTGGCCATAGCTTCACCAAGTATATAAGAATTTGCACTTTCCAACAATACGCCATTGATGTCCATAGCGATAATGGCCGGCAATGCTTCGTTGGTGTCGCGCGTCGCAAAATGATTTGTTTTTGACTTGTTCATAGTTTAACAAATGTACAATAAATATATTATTTGTCAAGTTATTTTAATTGTTTAATCTATTATCCTATTAGTATGCTAATAGGATAATAGGTTAAGAGCGGTAAAAAAAATATGGTAATGGAATTGTTCGGCATTGGGCTTGATTGGGCTTGATTTTTATTATAATCTATGATTATATTGCTTTCGCGCCGGTTTAGCTCAGCTGGTAGAGCATCTGATTTGTAATCCCTTTTCGCAAATGACGATTTAGGAATACAAAACTCTACAAGCCGCTATGCGCTAAGGGTTTATGGTAAAATAACAAAAAACGAAAGGGAAAGTAAATCTATTTGATTCTATACGATTATATGCTTAAATCTACATATAATCTACACGGGAATCTACATACGATAGTCTTTGTTTGGCCGGTTTAGCTCAGTTGGTAGAGCACCTCACTTGTAATGAGGGGGTCGTTGGTTCAAATCCGACAACCGGCACCAAGATTTGCCGCCCCGAAAGGGGCGGTTATTTCTTCTGAAAAACCCAAAAATAGCAGTGGGTTTTTCGCAGATGTTTTTGCCGCAAATTGCCGTTATAGATTTTTGTTTTAGGCAGGTTCAATATGGCAATGTCTTTTGCATAAAATCCGATTTCCGCAGCCCAATTATGCACCAGGCAATGCGTCATTGTTGTTTTGCTATCCGTATAATCTTGGCACTTAAAAATTAGAATCCCACCCCAGCGCCCATTGGAATCAAGCCGTCTTCTGATTCAGACTTTACAAAAATCGTAAAAAGTGAAGACACGACTGCCGCCATAATCTCGGCTTCGGTATATCTATCTAATTGTTTTAGCGATTCAATGACGGGCGCAAGATATGGCACGCCGCGCGTAAGCCCTGGGCGTGTCCGCGTAAAAATATGCAAGACTTGCCGCCGTCCGCCGTTATCAAATGCCGCTATCTTTGCAGATTCTAATTTACCGCCGGTGTCATCGGGATTGCGGTTTAGAATGTGATAAGCGATCGGTGCGCCGTCCTTGTCTATTTCAACGCCTGCAACTATTTTATCGCCCGCGTCCGTGGGCGATGCCACGCGGTCGGCTTCCAATACTTGCAGGGAAGTTCCGAACGGATTTCCTTTGCGCTCTTTGTATTTTCGTAAAACGAACACATCACCGCTTTCCAAACAAGAGCGCAGAACCAATGCCTGCAACTCTGTAAAAGTTTGTCCGCGCGTTATATCGCAGTCGCGGTTATCAGCCCACATACGAAATATGCGCTCGGCTTGGTTTTCCCATTGCTCCATTGCGTCATCTGTTTTCAGATGCGGGCGCAAAATCTCGCGGTCAATGTGCGATTGCGGGCGCAGCCCAGTGCCAACTACATTTGTTATGAGCGTATTTATTGCGCCAGTGGCGAGCGGCGCGTTGCGGAGCAAGTCGCGCGACCTGTCGCGCAACACCGGCAAATCGTCCAGTGATACCGCATCCGCCGATCCGCTGGCAATACCCCAGGATTTGGTTTGCCGCCGGTCAGTGCGTGCGCCGGTATATCCGCCGAGCAGCGCGAGTTGCGTCCGCGCTTGCCACCGCCGCAGAGCCTTTTCAGGCGACACGGCGGCAATGGCCTTATCAAGAAAAGTTTGTTTCGGTATTTGCATTCTTATTCCATTTCAATTCAAGCCCAGCCGTGAGAGTTCGCCACGCGTGCGCCGCGACCAATGGGACAACCCCGTTCCCACACGCTCTAATCCTGTC
>JAIRZE010000068.1 GCA_031267375.1 Rickettsiales bacterium
CAGCGCGCCTGGAATATTGCCTTGCTATAATCAGTTTGTAGACGCGACGGATACGGATGCAATTTGGTATGGATTTCCAAAGACGGGATATGCCAGCTATTGTAAAAACGGAATGGCGACTTGTGCGGACAAGGATAAGGAAACAATGTCCGACACATACAGTTTGTTTTTGCAAATAGACTTTGCGCCGGCGGATTACTTATCGGGCGAGGCTACTATGGCGGCGAAGTTATTGGGCAGGGTTGAAAGTTGCACGGATGCGAAATTATCTGCGAAAAAGCGGGCTATGTGGGGCGAATTTTTGGTTAACACGGCGGGCAGCCTGGGTCAGAAAACGAATACCGGATCTATTATGGAGCAGGTAGGCGCAATGACCAGCGGGGGCGGCGGCGCGATGGGCGCCTTGGGCTCTATCGGCGGCATAGCAACACAGTTTATGGCAAAATAAAACCCGCACAGCGGGTTTTTTTAGCGACGCAGTCGCGACACCTGCCCCCGTTTTCGGGGGCAGGTGTATCACCGAGTCCGGAATTCTCTCCTATCCTTTCAAAACCATACTTTTGATAAAATACAAACCGTATTCACAAAGGAAATACAAATGAAAAAAGTCTATATCATCGCCGGCATCGCGGCGCTTGCAATCGTAATTGCGGCGTACTGGTCCGGCGGGCGCGTCGGCGCTGAAAAATGCAAGTCCGAAATCGCGGATATTTCCGCGCAGGCGGCGATTCAAACACAAAACGAAATAACCACAACCAAAAGGGAAATCAATGCGGAAACTTATAATACTGGGGTTCGCGATATTCGTAACCGCCTGCGCGCAAAATACACAATCGCAGATTAAGCCCGCGCCAACATCGGAAGCGACCAAGGCCGCGGTGCGCCAGGCCTGCGATCCTATATACGGTCGCGCGAGCGATTGGGATGCGATCAGCGACGATCTAGCCAGGAATATCTATAAGCACAACAGAATGTGCGAAAAAAATGAAAAATGAAAAATAATATGGAGCGCGGGCGGGGACGCCCGCGCTCCATATCATTCTCTATAATTTTCTATAACCGCTTCGGCGGCATTTTTTATTTTCAAAAGCTGGGTTTCATACGATGCGCAGTCGCGCGCAATGTCGCTGCGGTACGCGTCGCGCAGATTGCCGGCCATATAAAAGCACCCGCGCAAGTGCTGACTGCAATAATCGTGCCCTGTGGCGAACGCCTGCTGGCCGCGCACGCGGCTTTCCATATCGGCCCAGTTTATATCCAGCGCGCTGTCCAGTTTCAGCCAGGAATTATCCCCGGTGTATTGCCCGATCGTGTTTTCCCAATACTCGTTCATTTCGTCCTGAGTATAGGTGCCGCCGCCTTTTATTTCCAAGATTTGGCGAATCAGGCCGTCAATAGCCGGCTGATACTCGCTGTCTATCTGGGCCAGCTTTGCGCTGCAATAACAGCGATTGTACGCGGTCTTTTCGCGCTGGCAATAACCGTTCATACATTCGGCATAATCGGCCAGGCATCGGGCGGAACTGACCGGCGCCGCATCATTTACAAATCCTACGATATTGTTCGCGTCCGCATAGTTCAAATTGTTGTTGTAATAAGAATCATCGCCGCGTGCGGAACGCACTGCGACATTGTTCCCGCGGGCAACCACGCGCCGGTTTGAACCGGCTGCGGACAAAGCGGAACGCGCAGCGCCAGAAGCAACGGCGGCAGATGAAGCGACGCGGGCAGCGCCAACACCCGGACGCGCGACAACACTGCGGCCGCTGGGACTTGTGCGCGCATAGGCGGAAGCAGGGGTCTGGGAACTCGTTGATACACCTGGATTCAAATTATTTTGCATTCTGCCATTCATAAACGGCTGCATATATTGATAAGCTGGAACGCTGACAAAATCAGTGGCGACGGGCGTTGTGGAAGCGGTTGCGACAGAGGCATACGGCCGCGCGACATTGGCCGCGGACAGGGCCAGGGGCAGGGCGAATAATGTTAGAAAAACGAAACGCAACAGATTCATAAGACTATTGTAAATACTTTGTCCAAATCAAACAAGAGAAATTTAATTGATGAAAAGCTCGTCCAACAATTTAGTTATTTTTATTTTGATAGACACAAGTGTACAGAAATTATATTTTATCCCAATATCCGAATCAAAACGAACACGCAGTGTTCGTCATCCCTTTGAGGCTCGGGATCCACTGCGCCGCAGGCCTTAATTTTCGCGCCAGCGAAAACAGTTGCGGCAATACGCTTCGCGTTAAAGCCTGCGGCGCAGTGAATACCGGCCTGCGCCGGTATGACGCCCCTGACGGGGCGTTTTAGAGAACTTGCAGAAAAAAAGCATTCCTTTTGGTATTCAATCCTTACAAATCGCGGGTGGGCACAAAAAAACAACCCATTTTGACAAAGCGAAGCCTTGTCATTGCGGCATATGGCTAAAAATTTTCAAAATTTCTTACATAAGAAACCAAGCTGACAAAAGCGCAATAAGGCGGGTTTCCCCGCCTTACCGCGCCGAACGGCAAAAAATTCATAAGGTACAGATTCACATAAAAAGGCGGGTTTCCCCGCCTGCCAACTTTCAGAAAAAAAGCCCGCTGCTGGTACAGATTCACATAAAAAGGCGGGTTTCCCCGCCCGCAACGATTGCACCCAACACACTTTACAAGGTACAGATTCACATAAAAAGGCGGGTTTCCCCGCCAGTGTTGGGGCGAATGCGTACTGGAACGAGGGTACAGATTCACATAAAAAGGCGGGTTTCCCCGCCTGGGCGATCCAATCTACCTATGACAAGCGCGGTACAGATTCACATAAAAAGGCGGGTTTCCCCGCCCCAATTCATTTACATACCTGGAAAGATGTTGGTACAGATTCACATAAAAAGGCGGGTTTCCCCGCCTTACTAGGGGGTATCTTATTCAAGATACTAAAAAATCTATAATTTATTCCGTTCAAAAATCAAGTTCTTGAACGCATAATTACTATAAAATATTCATTTTTTATTGTCAAGTTTTCCAATATCTGCCTCTATAACATTATTCATAACTTTATATGCATATTTTCGGAAAAAATATAAATATCTGGCGGAGTGCATTTTACTAAATCTTGTATTTATATGGTTTGGATTTGATTTTACCGCTTTGATTTTTATTTTTATACATTCAGATATATGGGCCCGTTTTATTTTTTGTCTGTTGTCAAAACCGAATTTTTCGCCATATTCCGAATATTGAGACTTTTCAATGCTGCTTATCGGAACATTATACCGCTGCTTGTTTTGAACGGTACCGCCGTCATCTTTCGTTATGGAAGTTTCAGCAATCAGGTTGCACCAGTCATTATGTTTGCACAAACCAATCATTGATTTTGTAAAATTTCGCTTGGTACCAGATGTACAATACTGACGATTATTATCAAAAAATTCCAACGCCTGCTTCATATATTCTTGCAAGGATTGCAAATAAGGTTTTGTATCATCAAAAAACAAATGCGAATGCGCCAGATAATTTCGCAATTGTGTGTTATTTCCGGCTTTTTCCGCGCACCGCGAATAATACTCGCGAAAAACCGAATGCACGCCCAATACGAAATCAAAAATCATTTCACATTCGTCAAATGGGATCGGAAGATTTCCGTTTTTTTGAAAATTCTTTTTTAGATTTCTGCGGATTTTTCCTATATCAGTGTCGCCGCCGCGATACCAGTCCTTTGGGAATTTATCGCCTTGCTCTATAAATTGAACCGCGCCCTGCACGCAAGACCGCAAAAGCACAACTCCATCGCTGCCACCCATAAAAACATATCTTTTCATAAAAGCCAGCAAATCATAATTTGCAACACAATTGGATTCTTTTTGCACTTTTGTAAACTCTGCAATTTTATCGCACGATAAATTCTTATTCAAAGATTCTATAAACTCCCTATTCGTTCCGGCTGCGCCATTTTTAATAGTTTGCAACTCATTAAAAATATTTGTTCTATGCGGACCATCCAATTTACTACAAAAACGCATTATTATTTCATTGGAAAATCTTGAAGGCAGCATCAGGAACAAATCGCGGAACATATCCTTTGGCTCTTTGCAAATATTACTCGTATTTCTTGGATTTCCAATATGTTCTAACCAATGACGCAGCGATGATATATTAAAAATCATAGCCTTTAATACAGAGAACTTATTATTTGTATAAATAAATAACTGACCAGATAAATATTGTGCGAATTTGTCATTATTAGCCTTGTTATACATTTCTATTGCATTTATAAAATCAGATGTTCCAAAAACATCCATATCATCAATATTTTTACCGTCTTCTTCCATATTGCTTTTTACAGACGATGCAAACTGGCAACTATTCCAGCAGTTTTTGAACATAAAATCCAGCCGACTTATGATTGTCAAAATATAAGCCGAACCCTTTGGATTTTTTATAACAATATCTTTGAATTGATTTATATTCATTTCTTATCACACAACTTCGCATTGTATTTTTTCTTGTCCCATTCTATTGTCTGCTCTCGCCCGATGTGGAAATTCGTGGCGTGCCCGGCAGGACTCGAACCTGCAACCCACAGATTAGAAATCTGTTGCTCTATCCATTGAGCCACGGGCACAAAATATAAAAAAAACTCCGCCAAAAAAATATGAAAAGCGTGGCTTGCCACCCGAAGCTGCGCAGGGCAAAGGGTGGTCGGGGTTAAAGGATTCGAACCTTCGACATCTTGCTCCCAAAGCAAGCACTCTACCAGACTGAGCTAAACCCCGATTAGGTTTATCCAAACTAAATCAAACAATCCAAGGCTTTTGTCATTCCGGCGGACCCAGCGGGGTCATCGGCCGGAATAAACCCCGATTGCCGCAGATTATAGACAATTTTTATGAAAATTGCAAATCTTAATTATATCTTCAACACTCGCCAGCCGGAATCCCCAAGATTCAGATATTTTAACCCCAGTTCTTCCACAAAATCCGGCGAATAATTATGCAGCAATTTTATATGCCTTTCCAATTTTTCCAACTTTTCCTGCTCTGCCGCCAGGGTTTGTTCTTCGCTGTGCAATTTCCATATATTAAACACGAATTTTTGCGCGCTGACATCGCCAGAAAATATTCCGACAAACATAAACAATGCAAAGAGAGCGCATAAAATCCCCGCCTTGCCACGAATCCCGCCAGTCCAAGCCCGTCCTAAAAACCGAAAAAAATCTTTGATTTTGTCTTTCACAGGGACTATTATATCACAACAAATGTTCAGACCAAATCAAATTTTTGCAGCCCCGCTGGCCGGCATCACGGACAAGCCTTTTCGTCGCATCTTGCGCAAATGCGCGCCAGAGGCCCGTTTATTGACCGAGATGATTTCCTGTCATTCCATTGTCGCCGCGCATAAAAATTGCAAGCGGAATTTTGACAGATATGACGATGAAGGCAATATCGGCGCGCAAATTTTCGGCGCAGAGCCGCGCTTGATGGCGGATGCCGCGAAAATTCTGCAAGACCAGGGCGCGAAATGGATAGACATAAATATGGGGTGCCCTGTGCCAAAGGTCGCGACGCGGGCGGGCGCCGGCGCGTACTTGATGCGCGATCACCGCCTGGCCGAACAAATAATAGCAGATGTTGTCCGGGCGGTAAAAATCCCGGTATCTGTAAAGACTCGGCTGGGCTGGGATAACGAGCATCTGGATGCGGCAAACCTGGTTCGGATTGCTGCGGATTCCGGCGCGGCCTGGGCGACTGTTCACGGGCGCACGCGGGCCCAGCTTTATACCGGCAAAGCCGACTGGGCGCGGATTGCCGAAATAAAAAAGCAATTTGCGAATTTTCCGATTATTTTCAACGGCGATATAAAAACAATCGCTGATGTCGCCGCGGTGGAAAAGCTGGGCGCGGACGGCGCTATGATTGGGCGGGCGCTGCTGGGCCGACCGTGGCTGCTGGGCGAATTAACTGGCACGCCTGCCTTTTGCCTTTTGCCTTTTGACATTGTCTCAGAGCACCTTGAATTAATACTGGAATATTATGGCGCAAAGGCGGGGGTGCCGATGTTTCGCAAGCACGCGGCCTGGTACAGCGCCGGAATGCCCGGCAGCAATGAATTCCGCACCCGAATAAATCAAATAACGGACGAAACGGAATTAAGAAATATCGTAAAGGAATTTTTTAATTGCAACGCGCTTGCATAATTTCTATCATATCATAGCTGAAAGGAAGAAAAATGACTGAACAAATAAATGAAATGACCGCGGCGGAAATGCTTTACACTGCGCGCACCGCCGGACGCAGAAAGCGAGAGTTGCAGACGATCGCAAAGCAGCTGTGCATTCGCGAAGAATACTTGGACGCGCTGGAAAACGGCCGCTATGCGGAAATTCCGGAACTGGTATACATCCTGGGATTCGCGCGCAATTACGCACTGGAATTGGGCTTGGACCCGGATGAAATAATTGCGAAAATCAAATCGGAAATGGGCCTGGCGGAAGAGCCTAATGAAATAGATGAAACGATAGACGCCGCCCCCGCAAAGAACCAAACCGCGGGCGGGGCCGTCGCGCGAAAATCAAAAGCGATCGCTGCGGGGACGCTTGAAAAAGGTGCAAAATATATTTCCAAGAATTGGAAATGGCTGACAGTTGTTGTTGTAGCGCTTGCAATCGCAGCCGGCAGCGTGGCTATGATTTTATCTCTGGGCCAGGATTCCGGCAATACCGAATCAGTGGAAGCAGTTGCTCCTGCGGTTAAAGAGCCGACCTATAAGCAAGCCGTCAAAGGGACATTTGGAACAGAAAACCGCGCAAATGCAACGGTTATTTTGCAAGCCGCGCAGGAAAGCTGGGTGAAAATAGAAGACGCCCGCGGGGATACTCTGTTCAGCCGAGTTTTGGTTCCGGGCGATGTCTATTATGTGCCGGTCGGGGACAAAATAAAGGGAACATTCGGCAATGCCGGCGGGATTGATGTCTGGGTGAACGGAGAATTGGCACCGGCGTTGGGGGCATCGCACACCAGAAAAACCGGGGTTTTGATGACGCCGGAAAGCTTGCTGCCGAAAGCGGTGGAGTAATAATGTTGGCGGACGGCGCAAGTGCAAACGCCAGTGATCAGAATAAAAAAGTGTCCAATATATTGGACACTTTTTTTTATTCAATAAATCTATACCAAGCAATACTGACTTATATCTACTGATTGTCCAATATATTGGACAGTTTTTTAATTCAATAAATAATTCCGGATTGCATTCTCGCTAAGCGTTCTTGCTAAATATTCTCGCTAATTATTTACACTCATTATATCATCTGCAATCAGTGCGGCGGCGGGCTTTGACTTATGCCACAACTTAT
>JAIRZE010000095.1 GCA_031267375.1 Rickettsiales bacterium
TTGCGTAGCGAAACCCGTACGAATGGTGAGCGCAGCGAACAAACAAGGGGGCAGGAGTCGCCTTCGGCGATTATGTTTGTTCTTAGTTTAATCCCCCACTCTCTACTCTCTACTCTCTAATCTGCCGCGAAGCGGCTACCCCCTTGACTTTATTCTTATTTCTTTCTAAAATTCTGACGCTGATCGGAAAAACGCATTGTGGCCATAATTGGGCGATGCGAAGATTGGCGCCGCTGTTGCCAATAATGGGCGGCGGAAAATTAAACAAACGAAAGGTATTATGATGAAGAAAACTCTGAAAACTGCGGCTGCATTGGCTGTCCTTGCGACGCCGGCGATTGCCGCAAATATGGAAAATCCGCTTTATCTGCCAAAGGCGGGCGAAGTGTATTCCAAAACCGCGGTCGGCGTTATGTACAAAAAAACCGACAGCACGGATGTGTTAAAGCTGAAACAGCACGCGGGCGCGGAAGAATTTCCGATCTATCGCGTGTCCGAAGATCTGGGCGTCGGAATTACCGACCGCTTGATGGTCCGCGGCCAGGTCGGCTGGACCCAGGACGATGACATCGCCCGCAAAGGAATGCATCTGGGTCGTTTGGGACTGAACTATCGCACATTGGACGGCTCGTCAACGGACGGCTGGATTCTGGACTTGTACGCGGACGCGCACCTGGGCGGAATTTCCAAGATGAAGGGTTCTATCAATCCGAATATGACATTTAATTACGACAATTATACGACGGGACAATACGGCGCATACGCAGGATTCCAAGTCGGCAAGAAATTGTCTGAAAAATGGACAGGGGCATTATTTGCCGAAGCCGGATATTATTTCCCAAGCGACAATACGGAAATTAATATTCAAAACTCACCTGTGGGTGGATTGACGGCATACGGACTCAGCCCAAACATTACTGCGAAAATGGGTTCGTCTGTTGATTACAATATCGGAACAAAGTTCAGCTATGACTGGTCTGAAAAATTGACTTCGTTGTTCAGCTTGACTTGGAAGCATCACGACGCACATAAAATTGAAAGCGTATCTGCGGAAAGCTTGCCTGCTGGCGGCGCACCGTTGGTTATGGCGCAAACCGCCATTGCTTCTTTCAAAGATATGGATTTGAAAGACGGGTTTAACGAATATGCGATAGGCGTTTCTGCCGCATACGCGTTGTACGATAATTTCCAAGTCGTGCCGTATTTTGAATACACATTTGACGATGGGGAACCAAACAGCCAGAACTCTACGGATATAAAGGCAGAGTTGGGCGTTCGCGTCAATGTTGCATTCTAAGGCAAACAACAAAAACTATATTGGACACAAATGCCCGCAATAATGCGGGCATTTTTTATAATCGCCGAAGGCGACTCCTGCATCTCTAAAACTCGGTATTACACCTGCCCCCGCTTGCGGGGGCGGGATAGTTTTTCTTAATGAGCGCAGCGAATTTAGAAAAACTTGGGTGGGGGCTTATGGAGCGACATAAGCCCCCACCCAAGATTTCGTAAAGTTCGCTTCGCTCACTAACGAAATCTATCCCGCCCCCATAAATGGGGGCAGGAATACCACCGAGTTTAATCTTTCCATTTCCCACTTTTTTCTGGACCCTTTTTATGATATAATGATTAAAAGAAAGATAGGGAACAGAGTGAGAAAAATCAGGATTTCTGCCATTTTATCGGCTATTTTTGCCGCCGCGCCCTGCGCTGGCTTTGCCGCTTATCCCGTCTATCAGGGCTATAATAATCAACCCGCTTATCAGCCTCAGCCGCAATATCAGCAACAAGTTCAATACCCGCAACCCGCATACGGCCAAGGCTATCAACAGCCGGTTTATCAGCAACCTGCGGCCGCTGGCGTGCAATATTTGCCGCAAAACCAAGTCCGTGGTGCGGTTGCCGCGCAACCGACTCGGGTTACCGGCCCCCTGCCCCGCGTGGGCTCTGCCGCCACCAATGCCGGACGGCAATATTATCAGCCGGCGGATTATGACAGATTGGCGGACAGCGGCCTGTATCTGGGACTTTCCGTCGGATATTCCACAGCGGTCAGCGGCGGAATGAAAGCGGATTATGTTAATCAGGCGAATTCTTATTATGTTCCGGGCAGTTTTACGGAATCTCAGTATCTTTCCGACAGCGTTATGCCTTTGCAAGTGTCTTTGGGCGCGGCGATAAACAATGATGTGCGCGTTGATTTTTCATACACGCGGTACAGAAATATCGCATACAGCGACATTGCGGACACCAGCGACGGAATGGGCGGGTATATAGAGGCCCAAGCCACCGGCGGCGCGATTTCCGCAAATGTTACCAGCATCAATGTGTACTATAATATTGATTCTTATACGGGAATGCTGGCGGGCGGCGGATTGCGGCCTTATGTTGGCGCCGGACTTGGGATATCGTTAAACACGATTTCTGATTATGTTATTTACGACGGAACTTTTTATCCAGAAGTTCCGGACGGAACCCCGTCGCCTGGCGGACAATTAACTGCGATTTCTGATATTTATGCGTATCACGCAGGCGGCACGACCGAGCAATTGGCCTATATGCTGGAAGGCGGCTTGACGACGGAATTGGAAGGCGGCTTGAAATTGGATTTCTTTGTCCGTTATGCGCAGTTTGGGAAAGTGCAGTCTTCGGGCTCTATCGTGGTATCGCAAACGGAATGGCTGGGCACGGGCGCCGGACAGATAGGCGTGGATCCGGATGCGGAAGCACCTGCGCCATACGACAGCGTATTTCATTATACTAATTGGTATGAAAGCGGGAACTTTGGCACTATTGACCTGGGCATTCGTTTAAGATTGCAGTTCTAGGGCAAAAGGCATAAGGCAAAGGGCAGGAACTTGTAAGATGTATGCGGACAATAATATATTAAGACAGAAATGTATGGCCTTTGCTATTAGAATATACAAGCTTGCGAAACTTTTAGAAAATGAAAAGAAAGAGTTTATATTATCAAATCAGATTCTAAAATCAGGAACAAGTATCGGGGCAAATTTGGCGGAAGCCAAATGCGCAATATCAATAAACGATTTTATTGCCAAGACTTATATTTAGTATAAAGAATGCTCCGAAACTTTGTACTGGCTGGAATTGATCAGCGATGTTGATTTGATAACAAAAGAATGGTTTGATGATATTTACAGCGATTGCATAGAAATACAAAAGCTTTTATCATCAACAATAAAAACAATGAAAGCAAAGCAAGATAAAAAATAACACCTATGAGAAATATTAAAAATTCTTCATCGCTTTTTTTTATCGCTTTCAGCTCCCTGCCTTTTGCCTTTTGCCTTTTGCCTTTATTTGCGGCGCAAATTGCGACTCCGGCGCGGTCGCGCAGCTATGCCGATGCTTATAATCAGGTTTCAATTGTTCAGCAACAGGCCGCGTATAATCAGCAGCAACAGGCCGCATTCCTTGAAAACCCAACAGAAAATCTTCCCGTACGCGTAGCAAACCAAGACTTGGCGACAAGAATTGCACGCGGCGACACAAGCGCCGGCGTAGAAATGGGAAGTCTGGAATCTTGCGCGGCGATTTATCCCGGCGGAAATTTCGCTTGGGACAAGCCGACCGTCGGGATAAAGGCCGGGCAATCATCGCAATGCACCGCTATCGTTGAAATGCGCGCAATAAAAGGCAGCGAAGACATTTTAATCGCGCGCGTGAATGTCGCGGCCGGCGACAGCACCGAATGCAATATTGAAAAATTCCCGACCGCCAGCTATCTGCCGGCCGCGTATGAAATTACTTTCCCCGCGGATAAAGAGCCGTCTATGGACGATGTAATCGCGACTATGAATAAAGAGCAGGCGAAAAATGCAGGCATAAAAATTGCGGCCGGCGCGGTCATCGGCGGATTGCTGGGCAACGCTTCTGGTAAAAATGATTTAGGAAACACCGGCATTGTCGGAACTGACAAGGGCAAAATGCAG
>JAIRZE010000097.1 GCA_031267375.1 Rickettsiales bacterium
GCTCCGCTGCCTGATATCAAAGTATATGCGCACATACCGCCGCCGGATGTGTCGGCCGTTGAATCTTGATAAATAACTTTGTTTAGGTTGGACCAGCTGCTGTTATTGCAATAATTAAAAGTAGCAGTTATATCTGAAAAAAAAGTCGGCTCTGTTATATTAACCGTGCTGCTGCATCCGCTTGAACACTGCGCCGTATATGTGCCGCAAGTATAGCAGGCTGTCCCGATTTTTATACAGCCGATGCCGTTTGAATCCCCCGCTCCGGAAATAAACACGCACCCGTACGCGCAATTCCAACCAATACCAATCACTGCGATTATCGCAAGTATTTTTCTCATATCATTTTTCCTTTGTATTAATATGGTAATTGCTGAATTGCGCCGCTGTATTCGTCGCATCGCCGTACAGTTTCAGCATCTTGCCTATGTAATCAGTTATTTTGGGATGCTTCATAAATCGCGCCGCCGTTGCAAAGATTTCGTCCCGTGTGGACGGGCTGCAAAGCTCTAAAAAACGGATCCCATTGAAAGTGAAAATTTTGTGAATAGATTCGGAAAATTCGCAAACCGTTTCAGGATTATTTGCATAGTCGGATAAATTGGATTCTTGACCGTTTTCCAGCTTGTTTGAAAAAAGAGCCCATATTCCGCGGTTCTTGCGATATTCATAATATGCCCGCGAAATCGCCAGCGAAATATCCATTGCAAATGCATTCTCGTAAATCTGCGTCGCCGTCTTTAACAGGATGTCAATTTCCTGTACCGTTATATTTTCTGAAATATCCGAATTATTAAACAGCCAGTCCGCGTAAAGCCCGGGCTGGCCCTTTGTCCCCAGCGCAGATTTGTTAAGCGGGAATTTTGTCAGATTTGTTCCGGTAAAAGCCGCGGGCAGATTGCGCGATTTCAAATAGAAATCCCTGCGATACAACAATTCCGCCACGCGCGCGGTTATTTCATCGTAAAAGTGAAATTCCAGCAGCTGTTCTGAACCGAAAGCTATCTTGGAAACATTGTGAAAGTTCTGCCTGTGCTTTTCTTCGTGCGCGTATGATACCGGCAGCAGCAAGCCGGCGTTTTTTATATGGCTTTCAAACTTTGCAAGATTGGCAAGTTCCAGGCCGTAAAGCGTCGCATCCCGCGATAACAAGTTTTTCTTGGATTTTAATTCGGGTCCCAGTTCCAAATAGTGCAAATTTATAATGTCTTTTTTTTGATCAAATTCAGCCATATCCAGAAAGGGGCTTGTATCATTTAATAACAGAGTGTCTGTATGGATATGTTTGCGCGCGGCAGAATCAGCGTTAATGTCGGAAAGAAATTCCTTTGCGCTGGGCCAGGTCAAGGTTGCGCGCGTGTTTGAGTTCTGGGCGCTGGCTTTGCCGAACGAAAGCAGCGCTGATATTCCAAACAGCCAAAGAATAGATTTGCGTCCGCGGCGCGCCATAGTGATATTCCCCAAAGATGTAGCAAAAGAAAAACCACCAAGGAAATGGTGGTCAGGGGGTTCAAAAATCATAAAAACAAATGATCCTGCGGCCTTTGTCCGTCTGCGCAATCGCAGCCGAGACTGTTTTATAACCGACAGCCCCCCGACCAGTGCGGGGGACGCAAAATAAAAAAAAGGACGCTGATGCGTCCGCAATACTTTTATTCTGCGCGGATGCAGTATGCTTTTGCACACAGTGTTTTTACAGGTTTTTGAAGACCCTGAACCATATCCCTATGATTCATAACAAAGTATATTTTATATCGCCAGAAATGTAAAGAGGAAAATTAGTGAATAGATAATAGTGATTAGTGAATAGTTATATCAGTGTGAGCGAAGCGAACACAACAACTATTCACTATTCACTTTTTCACTATTCACTAAAAATGCCGCTGGCGCGGCATTTTTATTTCGTTTCCCTTAAATTAAAATGATACAGCACAACATTAGAAACATATATGCTGGTCAGGGTGCCCATCACTATGCAGAACATCATCGCCAATGAAAACTCACGCAGTACCTCGCCCGCAAACATATACAGCGCAAGCATTGACAGCATCGTAGAGCTGCTGGTCAATATTGTACGCCGCATCATTTCATTAATAGATAAATCTATCAATTCGTCCTGGGGCATCTTGTGGTATCTTTTCGCGTTCTCTTCAATACGGTCATAGTTCACGACTTTATCATTCGTGGAATAGCCCAGGCCCATAAGTATGACAGCTATCGCCGTTTGATTGAACTCCAATCCGCACACGCTGAAAAATCCGAACATCAGCACAAAGTCCAGCACCAATGAAATCAAAGACCCGACCGCGTATCCGCCCTTGTATCTTATCCAGATATATATTGACATCAGCAGGAACGAAAACACAATCGCCATAATTCCGCCGCGGATTAATTCATTCCCGATTTTCGGGCCCACGATTTCAACTTTGGAATAGCTGACGCGATCCCCGAAAATATCCTTTATGTCGCGGACGGCTTGATTCTGCTGCTCGTCCGTGGCGCCCTTGGTCAGCCCAATGCGCACCAGGACATTCCCGCCGTCAACGCTTTGGATTTCTGGGCCGAAACTCGCCAAATCTCCGCGCATCTTGTCAACCGTGTAGTCCGCCGATTTTGGCGTGATTTCCATAGAAATTCCGCCCGCGAAATCAATGCCGTAATTGAGTCCCTTGGTGCATAGCGCCACGACGGACAACACGGCCAGCACGCCGGAAATCCAGTACGACAATTTTCTATATTTCATAAAATGTAGTTGCATAAAAATTCCTCCGGAATTTTTAGGGGCAGGGATTAGGAGTAGGGACTAGGAATTATAATTATATGAAAATAATTATAACAAATTCGGTATACTAGTTCCTGCTCCTGTTCCCTGTTCCTAGTTGTTTTTCACAAATCCGATCTTTCTGTTTTTGCCGCCCATATACGAATCCACCATAACGCGGCAGAACGGTATGCAGGTGAACAAAGTAGTTATAATTCCGATAGACAAGGTAACGGCAAATCCGCGGATCGGGCCCGCGCCGAACTGAAACAATACCAATGCGCAGATCAATGTCGTCAGGTTCGCGTCCATAACGGTCTTTAACGCGCGGTCAAAGCCCGCGTCCACTGCGCGCAGAGTATTAGAGCCGGCGCGTATTTCGTCGCGCACGCGTTCAAACTGCAACACATTCGCGTCCACCGCCATACCCAATGTCAGGGCGATTCCGGCGATTCCGGGCAATGTCAATGATGCGCCCAAAAGTGCCGAGATGCCAATAATCATAGCCAGGTTAACCAGCAATGCGATATTCGCTATCATTCCGAATCCGCGATAAACAATCAGCATAAACAGCATAACGAAAATAACGCTTATCGCCGCGCCCAGCTGTCCGCTGGCGATAGTATCCGCGCCCAAGCCCGCGCCGACTGTGCGCTCTTCTATGACCGACAGCGGCGCCGGCAGTGCGCCCGAACGCAATATCACGGCCAGGTCTTTCGCGCTTTGCAATGTAAAGTTGCCGGAAATCTGCCCGTGGCCGTTTATGATTGGTTCTCGTATATTCGGCGCGGACAAGACTTTGCCGTCCAATACTATTGCGAATCTTTCGTTTACGTGCTCTGTCGTCAGCCTTGCGAATTTCCGCGCGCCCGCCGCGTCAAAGGCCTGGGTCACGACCGGAATATTGTTCGGGCCGAAATCAGCCTGGGAATCTATCAGGGATTCGCCCGAAACTTCCACCCGGGTATAAACAGGGATAAGTTGAGAGGGATCGCCGACCAGCGGCATAAATTCGGTGCCCGACGGGGCGCGGCCGCTGGCCAGTTGCTGAACCGTTATAGATTCGTTCACCAGGTGAAAGGACATTTTCGCGGTCTGGCCCAGAAGATCCTTTATTCGTTCCGGATTGTCCACGCCCGGCAATTGGACCAGGATGTATTTTCCGCCCTGTTGCTGAATCGCCGGCTCTTTCGTGCCCAGCGCGTCAATGCGGCGGCGTACGATCTCTATACTGCGGTTCAGGGCATCCTTTACCATTTCGGCTTTCTGTTTTTCAGAATAGGACAATTTTATTATATTGCCGGACGATTCAATGTCTACGCCGCTGCCCAGTTCAGAACGCAGGCGGCCCTTTGCACGCGAAACCTCTGAATTGTCGCGGACATTCAATGAAACAGTGCCGCCCGCGCTTCGCAGATCGCCAAAGCGTATGACGCCCTTGTCCCGGTTGATCAGCGCGTTGCGCGCGCCGTCGTACAATTGCGTTGTTTTTTCGCGGAACATTTGTTCCGTATCTACTTCCAGTAAAAGCTGGGCGCCGCCTTTCAAGTCCAGGCCCAATGATATTGGCGATACCCAGGACGGAAAATATTTCGCGCCGCCGGACCACATAGTCGGAACGGCCAGCAATACTCCGAATACCGCGACAAAAACAATCACTAATTTCTTTAACATTATAAAAACCTTCGGTTTTTTTATTATTTCTCTTCTTTTCCAGCGATGCTGTTCTTTGCAACCTCTATCACCACGCCCTTTGCAATTTCCAGCTCAACCGTCTTGTCGCCGATTTTTTTAATTGTGCCGTAAATGCCGGCGGCCAGAACGCGGTTGCCGACCTTTAACGAATCCAGCATAGACTTGTATTCCGCCAAGCGCTTTTTATTCGGGCGGATCATAAAGAAATATATGATCGCGAATATGATTACACAGTATATTATCAATCCCCAGGTGTCATTCTTTGGCGCGGCCGGCGCGGTGGTGTTTACAACTTCCACAAGTTCAGTATTCATACTTTTCTCCTTTTGATAGGCAGCAATTTAGTAAATTTTTATTGGAAAGTAAAGTTTATTTCTTTGCCAGCGGATGATGTTCCGCAATGGCCGCAGCCAAGCGATCCGGCATTATATGAGTATAAACCTGGGTTGTGGCTATATCCTCGTGCCCCAGCATAGTTTGTATCGCACGCAAATTCGCCCCGTTCGCCAACAAATGCGATGCAAAGCTGTGCCGCAAAATATGCGGGCTGACCCTTTCGGGCGATATTCCGGACAAGACCGCGCATTGCTTCATAATCTTTATGACCCCGTCGCGGGTAATATGCCCCGCCGCCCCATAGCCCGGAAAAACATATTTTAAGGCAGAAGGCAAAGGGCAAAGGGCAGGGCTGCCTTTTGCCTTTTGCCTTTTGCCTTCCTTTTCATCTCTGATTTCCATCCATTTTTCCAAAGCCGCCTGCGCGCCCGCGTGCATCGGGACAATACGCTCTTTTGCGCCTTTGCCGTGAATCAGCAATCTGTCCCCCAGGATCGCCGACACGGGCAGCTCGCACAGTTCCGACACGCGCAGGCCTGACGCGTACAGCAATTCCAATATCGCCCGCAGGCGCACCCGGTTTCGCGTATCCCCGGCCGATGAAATCAGCAGCTCTATCTCTTCCGTAGTTAAAAACTTTGGCAGGACTTTCTGGCGCTTTGGCAATTCCAGATTTGCCGCCGGATTTTCCCGGATTATTTTTTCCAGGCAAAGAAATTTATAAAATTGCCGGATAGCGGACGCCTTGCGCGCAATTGATGACGCCTTGTCATTCAATCCGGACAGATAGTTTTGCAAGTCCGCGGCGCTTGCATTTTCCAGCGGGCCGATCGCCAGGGCAGCCTCGCCCAGGTCGCTTTCGTATGATTTCAGAGTATTTCGCGACCGGCCTTTTTCGGCGGATAAAGCTTCCAAAAATATTTCTATATAGTTCACAATAAAACCACTTCCGTAATATGCCTTACAGGCGCGAAAGACCATATCAGCAAAAACAGCAGGACCGCCGCGGCAATCCATATAATGATTTTATTTCTTGAATGGTTTCTTTTTTTCAGCGGCATAAAAAACTCCCGTTGGTCGTTTTAGTGGTCGGTGGTCAGTTGTCAGTGGTTAGCAGACCGAATTTGTGATAAATATTTTTCATATATTCATACTGCTAACCACTAACCCCTGACCACTTATATATTATCAAATCTTGCTATGAACATTCCAGCGAACGCCGTTATGATACAAGGCGGAACCAGTACCGCCAGCAATGCCGGCAACGATCCCGTCGCCCCCAGCGCATTGAACACATTCACCACAAAATACAGCGCAAAGCACGCGACTATGCCGAATCCGAACTGAATCCCGAAACTGTAATTGCGCCTTTGTTTCGTCTGCGAAAACGTAACCCCCAATGTCGCCATAGCGATCATCGTCAGCGGCAGAAACAGCAGAGTCCAAAATTGAACCCAATGGCCGCGCACATTTATTCCGATTGATTCCATTTTCTTTATAAATCCGGGCAGCTGCCAGAAAGAAACCTGGCCCGGTTTCAAATACCGGTCCAGCACTGTCTGGGGATTCAGGCGCGTTTGGGCGCCCCAATTTATAATCTTCATTTTTCCGGCATTGTCCCAGACTTTTGCGCGCGCGGCGGACAGCCCCTTGTCAGATAATGCTATCTCTTTCGCCTCTATCCTTTCCGCCATATGAAAGTCCGCGGCCTGGCGGAACAGCACTGCGTCGGTAAACACCAGCAAGTCATCCGTCTTTCGCATATTTTTCGCGCGCATTGTTATAAAGCCGCTGTCAGAAGATTCCCTCAGCCATATCGCATTATCCACCAGTGTTAAATTATCCGCCGTTATATTCTGATTGGACAACCGCACGGAATAAGGATTTACAACGGTCGCCGCAATTATTCCGATTACCGCCGCCGCGACCAGGAACGGCTTTGCCATTTGATACGGGCTGCGCCCGGCGCTTGCGATAATAATGCTCTCGCTGGATTGGGTCAGATTAAATGACGCCAGCAGAGTTCCCATAAAAACCGCCAGTGGCAAAAACATAGGGATATATTCCAGCAATCTGACCCAGGAATCCGCGATTGCCAGATATGCGGTGTCGTTGGACGGTAGACGCTCTACAAAAGTAATAGAAAATATGATTCCGCATACGACCAGCAGGACCAGCCCCACGCCGGACAAAAACCGGCGCGTCAAAAATCTTGTTAAAATTTTCGGCTTTATATTCAAGATTTTTAGATTATAATGCGGCGCAAAGGAAAAAACAAATGGAAAAGAAGCCAATATCACGCGCCGGATTTGATGCGCTGGTCAAAGAATTGAAGCAATTGAATGAAACAGACCGCCCGGAAATACTGAAAATAGTCCAGTGGGCGCGGTCCCTGGGCGATTTGTCGGAAAACGCCGATTACAGCGCCGCGCGCGAAAAGCAGCGCCAGATTGACAAGCGCATTCAGTTTCTGGAAGAAACAATAAAAAACGCCAATGTAATAGATGTGGCCAGCCTGTCCGGGGACCGCATTGTCTTTGGCGCGAAAATTACCGCCGAAGACCAGGACGGCAACAAACTGCAATGCCGGATATTATCGGACATAGAAGCCGACGGAAAGCAGGTTATCGCCTGCACCAGTCCGGTCGGTCGCGCATTGATCGGAAAATGCGTCGGGGACACCTGCGTCGTCCGCCTGCCGTCCGGGGAACGGGAATATGAAATTTTGGAAGTGGGGTTTTAGCCCATAGCCGTCGGTCTTTTTGACTATGGGCTGAGGGCTGACGGCTAAAAATCCGAAGGATTTTTATGACAATTCGCATTCTGCCTGATTCACTGATAAACCAAATCGCCGCCGGCGAAGTGGTAGAGCGTCCCGCGTCCGTCGTCAAAGAACTGACAGAGAATGCATTGGATGCCGGGGCAGACCAGATTATCATTGATGTCGCAGACGGCGGGCGCAGCCTGATTTCCATTATTGACAACGGCAAGGGTATGGGGCGCGAAGACCTGGAAAACTGCATAAAGCGGCACGCGACCAGCAAACTGCCCGAAGATGATTTGTTAAATATAAACTTTATGGGTTTCCGGGGCGAGGCTTTGCCGTCAATAGCATCCGTATCCGATATGACAATTGATACAAAGCCCACAGCCCATAGCCCACAGCCCACAGTCGCTGGTCAAATAGACTATGGGCTGACGGCTATGGGCCTTATGCTGGATTGCAACACTGGTCAGATAAAGCCATCTCCCTGGGATTCCGGCACCCGCATCCGCGTGGAAAATTTATTCGCAAAGACGCCCGCCCGCTTGAAATTTCTTCGCGGCGATCGGGCCGAGATGATGTCGGTTGTGGAAGTTGTAAAGCGTCTGGCAATGGCGCGTCCCGATGTCGGCTTTGTGTTAAACAACAAATGGCGCTTTGTAAAAAATCAGCCCCTGATTGAAAGAATTGCGGCGGTTATGGGCGACGAAGTCCGCGGGCGAATGCTGGAAATTAATAACGAAAATCACGGGTTTCGTTTGACAGGTTTTATATCGGAACCCACATTGCGTCGCGCATCCAGCATAGACCAATACTTGTTCGTGAACGGCCGCCCGGTAAAGGACAAGGTTTTGGTCGGGGCCTTGCGCGCCGCGTATATGGATGTTATGCACGCGCGGGAATTTCCGCTGGCGGCGCTGTATCTTGAATTATCGCCGCGCTGCGTTGATGTGAATGTTTCCCCCGCAAAGACAGATGTTCATTTTTTAGAGCCGGCGAATGTCAGGGGATTTATTATCAAAACCCTGCGGGCCGCGCTGGCAGCGACTTTGCAGAGTAATGAGCAATTAGCAATTATCAATGAGCAGTTATATAATGCGGATACGGATTTTTTATCAATACGCAGCCGTGCGAATGAAGCATTGGATTTTGATTATGAATTTTCTGATATTAAAAAACCGGATGAAATTGCTAATTGCTCATTGCTAATTGATAATTCTTTGCCACTTGGCAAAGTAGTCGGCCAGATCGGAAACAAATATATCTTATCCGAAAACGAATCCGGACTTGTTATCATTGACCAGCACGCCGCCGCGGAAAGAATCACTTACGAGCGGCTGCGCAGGCACGATATAAAGGTGCAGAGCTTTTTGACCCCGCTTGTAATCCCGTTAAAGCCGGAACAGGTTATCGCCGTATCGGAATTGACGGAAGAGCTTTCCGCCTGCGGATTGACTGTGCAGGAATTCGGCGAAGATGCGGTCGCCATAACCGCCGCGCCCGCCGATTGGGACCTTGACTGGGCCGCGCTTCTGCGCGTCATCGCCGACGAAGTGGCCGTGCACGGGCATTCATCGCAGGCGAATGAAAAGCTGCATCTGAAACTTGCAAATTATGCGTGCCACCATTCGGTGCGCGCGGGGCAAAAATTGTCCGCGGAATCTATGGACGCATTATTGCGAGATATAGAGCGGACCGAGCACGGCGGCGAGTGCAACCACGGCCGCCCAGTATATAAATTTATTCCGTTCGGCGAACTGGACGGAATGTTTGAGAGATAAAAAAAGGGCAAAAGGGCAAAAGGACAAATGGGCATTTATTATGTCGCAACCTTGCCCTTTTGCCCATCTGCCCTTTTGTCCATAAGAAAACAACTAAGGTGTTTTAATGATAAAGAAGTGTGATTTTCCAAATTGCGAAAAGGCGGGCAAATGCCGCGCCCCGAAAACGCGCGAACTGCGCGAGTATTGGCATTTCTGCCAGGAACACGCTGCCGAATACAATAAAAATTGGAACTTTTACGCCGATATGACCACGCAAGAAATAGAAAAAGACTGGGAAAAGCAGACTTTTGGGGATGAATTAAAAGATAAAACAAAAGCGTCAGCGGATACCGCGGACTATGTAAAATTTCTGAATGATTTTATAAACGGACGCAGCGCGTTTGACAAAGTTGCCAGTCGCAAGACCTTGCCCGGCGCGGTTGTCGCGGCATTTGCGACATTTAATCTGCCGATTACGGCCAGCTGGAATGAAGTTCAAAAAGCATACCGCGCGGCGGCAAAACTGCATCATCCGGACACGGCCAAGAACAAGACTATCCGCGGCCAGCGCGCCGCCGCGGCAGAGTTTTCCAAAATCACAAACGCCAGAACAGTTTTAGAAAATTATTTCAAGAAGTAATATTCCGCCCAAAATTTGCGTAGCAAATTTTTAATCCGCCAAAGGCGGACCAAATCGGATTTTGATATATTGTGTCAAATGTGGGGTGGGGACGGCGGCGCCGTGTATAAACATACATAAGCTGCCGTCCCCGCCCCACAGTTGACCCGAGAGGCAAAACGAAATTATAAACTACTATTCACATACCCAATCGCATCCATCGCAACCTCGCAACCCGTTCCCACCGCCGTCGCAATCTGCATTTTCAGGCCGCTGCGCACATCGCCCGCAACAAACATTCCCGCCGGCAGCGCGGCCGGAGCCAATCTGCCCAAGGCGTCGCGCAATATATCCTCGTCCAGATAATCTGTATTGGCTTCGTGGCCGATCGCCACAAACAGGCCGTCGCATTCAATCCGCCGGCCGCCGGTCGTAATGGCAAAGGTCATTCCGGTTTCGTCCCCGCCGATAGATTCCAATTCCGTTTCAAACAGGCATTCTATATTCTCGCGCGATTTCACCCGCTCTACCAAGACTGATTCCGCGCGGGTAAATTCGGACTTGCGATAAATAATGTAAACCTTGGCCGCCAAGTCCGCAAGATACAACGCGTCGTTCAGCGCGCTGTTTCCGCCGCCGTAAACCGCCACGGTTTTTCCAGAATAAAAGAATCCGTCGCAGGTGGCGCAGTACGAAACGCCGCGGCCCATAAATTCGCGCGCGCCGGTGATTTCCAACTTTCGCGGAGATGCCCCGGTCGCAATGATAGCCGCTTTTGATTCGTAAGTTTTGTGATTATCGGCCGATATAACAAAACCTCGTCCTTCAATTTCTAGATTTTTTGGGCCTACCCAAACCGCATTTGCGAAAACAATTTCCGCGCCGAAAGATTCGGCCTGGGCCTTCATAAATTCGGACAGTTCCGCGCCGCTGCCGGCCCAGCCCGGATAATTTTCCAGCACCGCGATTCCGGCAGTTTGGCCGCCAAGCCGATCGCCGCCCAATACAAGGGTCTTTTTGCCGCCGCGCGCGCAGTATAATGCAGCGGTCAGTCCCGCGGGCCCGCTGCCCAATATAATAATGTCGTACATTTTGCTTGCTCCGTTTGATAAGTAATCAGTAATCAGTGATTAGTAATTAGTGTTTCGGTGCAAGTTTATAATTTTTACTATAATTTTGCAAGTCGGAACGCTGTAAACCGATTACTAATCACTGATTACTGATTACTAAATAATTTTTTGTATGAAACCGGTGCGAATCGCATCGCCCGCAAACCCACAGAATCGGGGCCAAAAATAAAATCAAGCATAAATATATCCAAAATTGCAAAAAAATTATTCGTTAAAAGGATGAAAATACTATATATTGTGTATAAATCAGTAAAATAACTACTACCTGTTGATTTTTTGTGATTCGGAGAGGGCGCAAAATCAATGGGAATAAAAGCATATTCAAAGGGGCGCCCAAATGAATGGTTTAATGAACGAATCTTTGCAATTATTATCCGATTTGACTTTCTATATGAAGTATTCCAAATACAACCCGGCTATCAAGCGGCGCGAGACTTGGCTGGAATCCGTCACCAGAAACAAAGAAATGCATCTGTCAAAATATCCGCATATCGCCGACCTTATTGAAAAGACTTATGAATTGGTTTTGGCGAAAAAGATTCTGCCCTCTATGCGCTCTATGCAATTCGGCGGACAGCCAATATTGTCCAACGGCGCCCGTATGTATAATTGCAGCGCGATAGGAATTGACAATCCGGCTGCGTTTTCGGACTTGTTTTATTTATTGCTTTGCGGAACAGGCGTCGGATTTTCAGTCCGCCGCAATTTTATTGAAAAACTGCCGCTGCTGAAACCCAAAAATGGCGAGAAAATCACTTTCACCCCCGAAGATTCAATAGAGGGCTGGGCCGATTGCGCTCGCGCCTTGTTTGACGCTTACTTTAATTTGGGCGCGGACATAGAATTTGATCTGTCTGCGATTCGTCCAAAGGGCGCGCTGATTCGGTCCAGTATGTGCGCTGCCCCGGGCGCGGATCCTTTGCGGGCGACCCTGAACAATATAAAAAAGCTGCTGGACAGAAAGTTGGATGCGGGCGAATACCGTCTGACATCATTGGACTGCTATGACATCTGCTGCTTTATCAGCGAATCAGTTCTGGCTGGCGGCGTGCGCCGCAGCGCTATGATATGTTTGTTTGACAAAGATGACGAATTGATGCTGCATTCCAAAGAGGGAAACTGGTGGGATGTTAATCCTCAGCGCGGATTGTCCAATAATTCCGTTCAATTTGACCGCAAGAACACAACTCGCGAGGAATTTGACAAGGTGTTTACTCAGTGCGAGAAAAGCAACTGCGGCGAACCCGGCATAGTCTGGACCAGCAACGACGAATGGCTGGTCAATCCCTGCTGCGAGATTTCAATGCCCAGCCACGGGTTCTGCAATCTGACATCAATCAATCTGGGCACAGTTGAATCCCAGGAAGATTTTAACGAGCGCGCATATTATGCGTCAGTCCTGGGGACTTTGCAGGCCGGATATACAAACTTCAAATACATTGATCCTAAATGGAAGGAAAACGCCGAAGATATGGCGCTGATCGGGGTATCGCTGACCGGAATCGCGTCGCATCCGGATCTGACGGCGCTTGATTTTCCGCAAGCTGCGGCCGCGGTCAAGCGCGCCAACGGCGAAGTTGCGGAAAAAATCGGGATAAAGCCGGCGGACAGGCAGACGACCATAAAGCCGGACGGCACGGGCAGCCTGGTCTTGGGGACCAGCAGCGGAATACATCCGTGGCACGCAAAGCACTATATCCGCCGCATTCGCGTGAACAAGCTGGAACCGATTTATTCCTATATGGTTGAAAATTTCCCGGATCTGGTAGAGGACGAGCGCGGAACAAACGCAAAGAACGGGGTCATATCGCTGGTTATAAAGGCGCCGGACGGCGCGGTAACCCGCCGCAATGAAAATGCGCTGGAATTTTTGGAACGCGTGAAATACTTGTTTGAAAACTGGATAAAGCCGGGGCATATAAAGGGCGACAATTACAACAATGTGTCCTGCACCTGCAATGTAAAGAATCACGAATGGGACGGGGTTCGCGAATGGATGTGGGAAAACCGGAATAATTACACCGGGATTTCGTTGCTGCCTTATTCCGACGCTATGTACGACCAGGCACCGTTTGAAGATACGAACGAGGAAGTTTACAAAGAATTTGCGGAACATCATTACAAGTTTGATTTCAGCAACATAGTGGAAGAAAAGAATTTCGTAAACTTTGGGGCGGAAGCGGCGTGCGCTGCCGGCGGCTGCGAATTGGTTTGACAGCCCATAGCCGTCAGCCCATAGACAATAGTCATAGCGGGAATAAAGTATGTAGCAAAATATAAAGAATCTTGATGCTTATAAACGCGCTCATTTGTTGACTTTGTCTGTTTACAAGGCGACCGAGATGTTTCCAAAGTCCGAAATGTTCGGTTTGGTTTCACAAATGCGGCGTGCTGCGACATCAATAAACTCAAACCTGTGCGAAGGCGGGGCGAGAAATACAAACGGAGAATATAAACAGTTTATAGGTATAGCCCAAGGTTCGGCGGCAGAGTTGGAATATCAAATAATTTTGTCCAAAGATTTGGGTTTTATAAGCGTTGAAGAATCCGAGAAACTTATCAGTGAAGCTCTGCAAGTGCTTAAAATGCTGATAGGTTTATCAAAAAGTATAACTATGGGCTGACGGCTATGGGCTGTGGGCTTTTGGAGCGGAGCGAAAAATGGCTTTGATTACTACAAAAACAGGGGATGGCGGAATGACTCAGCTGAATCCGAACAGGATTGCCAGCAAGACTCATCCTGTTATAGAGATTATGGGCGCCATTGACGAGATGTCCTGTGCGCTGGGGCTGTCCGGCGACAAGTTTGACGGCGTACAGACCTTTTTGTCAGAGCTTATGGGCTATTTGTATTTCAAGCAATTGGACGAGCGCCGCGTCGCCCAGCAAATCTGGCAAATGGAAGATTATATAACGACGCATAATAATTCAATTCCTCCGTTTTTCACAAATCCGCGCGGCTATGTTTCGCTGGCGCGGGCGATTTGCCGCCGGGCGGAACGCCGTGTTGTAGAGTTTGTAGAGTCCGAGCGCGTGGTTCCGGAAATAGAGCGCTATGGAATGAATATGACGCCGATTATACAGTATTTGAATCGGCTGAGCGATTATTTGTTTGTGAAAAGTTTTGAGCGCGCGGCAATCAATCCGGAATTATTCAAGGACGAGCTTTCAGCGCCCGCGAACACCAGCGCGGCGATTATGGAAGAGCCGGCCGAGCCGCAATTAAAATTCGCAGTCGGATAAGAAAACGGCGCCTATGGCGCCGTTTTTTAGAGTAGAGAGTAAAGAGTAGAGATATTAAAACTCAGTCTAAATTCCCCTTTGCGCAGCGAAGGGGCGTAAACCTGGGAGTGCGCCGTTTCAGGCGCGCGACCTAAGGTTTACAGGGTAGCTGACCTAGCAAGTTCGGTGCAATGACTCCCCGTGTCTGAAAAGCTACCCCGATTTTCTAAACTCGCGCGCGTGCCGCGGCGCTCGTTAAGAAAATCTACCCCTTCGCT
>JAIRZE010000002.1 GCA_031267375.1 Rickettsiales bacterium
CCGCTTGGCCGTCAGCCTTGCACTCGGTATATTTCAAAACTGATACTTGGCTGTCAGGATGCCGGAGTTGTCTGCGTAATTATGTCTTATCGCGCCGCGGTACTCTAACCCGCACGAAAATCCTCCGGCTGATATCAACGACACACCCATACCAAACTCGGTCCCCAAGCGCGGCATCGCAGACCCGGCGACAGAGTATGTTTCTCCGTTCGCCAATGTGAATGCCGAATTCACATCACTGTTCACAAAATCATAAGTCATTCCCAATCTTAACTGAAACTTTGCTTTGAATCCGTCGCCTTCCGATACCGATGACAACTTCAAAGCACCGATCGCCGTCGCTATGTTCAGCGAATCCGTCTGAGTCAGATTCCCTGCCGAATCCGTCATATCGCTCTGCGCCACATTGATATAGCGCGCGCCTATTTCCGGCGATAATTTTGATGTTTCGGCAATTGGTATCGCGTATCCCGTGGTCAATTGCACGGCCGCCGCATTCGCCTGATAGGTTCCGTTTATATTCGCGCCCAATACATTCTTGTTTTCATTATAATTTGAAAAACTATAACTGGTCATCGCGTGCATATACCAATCGGAAATTTTATATCCGCCGTACGCCAGCAATGATGACGAGCGTATATTATCCGTGCGATTTGTTGCGGATACTTTCGTTTCGGAATAAGAATAGCCAAATCCGATTTTCGCTTTGTTATGCTCTTGCTCTATACCGATTGTCATTCCGGTTGAGTTTGAATTGAACGCGCTGTCGCCTGTGAATTTCGCGGAATCCGCCATTCCCATAACCCACAATGTCCAATCGCCCCAAGCGTAATCTCCGGAAGACATCCCGGCCGGGCCGCCGCCCGCATCGCCGTCAACGCGTGCGCCGGCCGCGGAAAAGACTTGCGATACATTTCCCGCGCTGGATGATTGAACGCTGGGCGCCGTTGTCGGATTGGTTGCCGCGACAGCAGCCAGCGCTTCACTGACATCGGCGGGACTGTCGGATTGCAGCAAGTCCGCAATCTTCGTTTGCAGTAAAGAAAACTGAGCATTATTTGCAGAGCCCCCGGATACTATCGCATTCATTGCCGTCGCCGTCGCGACGCTGGCCCCTGTTGCCTGCGCCATTTGCGCTATGGAATTTTTTGTGATGTTGAAAGTATAATCATTGTTCTGCGATATGTTATAAAGAGCATTTGAAAACGCGTTTTCGCCCAATACGAATCCGCCCGATACTGTGTTTCCGGAAACAAGGGCTATATTGTCGCCGATTAATCCGTTTGATATTTTTATGTTTGAAATCACGCTGCCTGCGCCTATTGAAATCGTATCCGCAGTTATCGCAGGCGTGCCGGATAACTTTACAGAAAGCAATGTATTCTGGCCGAAATTCAAAGTCCCAGTTCCGGTAATCCCACCGTCCAGCGATACGATTGAATTATCGGCAAAGCTGATGACGCCTTCGTTGTATATATCATTCGCGACGCCGTTCGCGGAATTTTTGGAAAAATAAGCGCTGCCGGAGAAATTCATACTGGCGCTGGACCCGTTGTAAATCGCGCCGCCCAAGCCGCCGGCTGAATTATTTTCAAAAATTGATTCGCCTGAAAAATTTACCGTTATGTCGCCGTCTTGGGTTTCGTTGTACGGGCTATAAGAAACAAACAAACTGGAAACCGCGCCGCCGTTTGTTCCGGCAGAATTGCCATAGAATTTTGCGCCGTCCGCAAAACTTATCACGGTTTCGTTATGAATCGCGCCGCCGTCCGCGCCTGCGGAATTTCCTGTGAAAACGGCCGCGCCGTTAAAGTCCAAAAATGCGTATCCGTAATCGTCGTACATCGTCATATTAGCGATTGCTCCGCCGGATTGCGCGGCAGAATTATTCATAAAATAGGAAGAGCCCAGGAATGTAAATTCGCCTTCTGTTATAATCGCGCCGCCATTTGTTGCTGCGGAATTGGCGATAAAATTCGCGCCGTCTGCTATATTGAATTCGCTCCACCAGTTTCCGATTGCTCCGCCGCTGGCGCCTGTGGCGCGGTTGCCGTAAAACAGAGAATTCTCGCCTATGTTTATAATTGATGTTCCGTAATTCAGATTGTATATGGCGCCGGCGCTGACTGATGAATTGTTTGAAAATTCCGCGCCATTGCCGATGTTTAAGGTAGCGGTCTGGGCGGCTCCTTGGACTTGTTGGTAAATGGCGCCGCCAATCGCGGTGGAAGTATTTCCAGAAAACAGAGCATTATTTCCGACTGTAAAACTTGCGTTGTTGCTGTTGTATAAAAAGCCGCCTATGGAATTGGATTCGTCAGCTGCGTTATTCATAAACCGCGCGTTGTCGCCAAAAGATACTGTGCCTGACGCATTGTTGATTGCCGCGCCCATAGAAGTTCCGGTGTTGTTTGATATTATCGCATTGTCGCCTATGCTGACAGAGCCCGCCGGATTTATCATAATTGCGGCCGGCACGCCGTGCGTTGTGGAAGTTTGTCCGGATATATCGGCGGTTGTAAATGATTCGCTTGTACCGGCTGCTATGCTAATCGGCGCGGTCAGATTGTCTGCAAGCGCAGGCATCGCCGTCGCGCACATCAGGATTGTTATATAAATTTTTTGCATAGTTTTTCCTTTGTTAATGCACAGCATATCACCGATGCGTTAATTGACGCCTAGGTATGAATTCCAGAAGATTGCGCCGGATTCAAATTGCGGATAAAATATTTATATGAAAAAAATTATTTTGCCTTTTTTAATATCGGCGTGCGCGTACACATTGCCGCCTGGGACAACAGATGTTCAGACTTCCGGTTTTGTTTTGCGGACATATCAAAAGCTTTCCGATGATGCGCGGCCGGTAAAGTTTTATCTGGAAGGCGACGGCTATGCCTTTAACGCCGCCGGGGATGCGACATCAGACCCAACGCCGCGTGGCGATTTTATGCAGAGCTTGGCGCTGAACGATGCATCCGCGAATGTGGTGTACTTGGCGCGGCCGTGCCAGTATGTCCGTGATCCGGAATGCAGAGTTTGCGATTGGACTGACGCGCGTTTTTCAGAAAAGGCCGTAAATTCCGCGGCGGATGCGATAAAGAAAATCGCGGGCGCGCGGCCCGTTATTCTGATAGGATTTTCCGGCGGCGCCCAGATAGCGGGCCTGGTCGCGGTTATGCATCCGGAAATACGCGTGAAAAAATTAATTACAATATCTGGAAACCTGGATCATCCGTCTTGGACGCGCGAAAAGAATTTGGCGCCATTGGCGGGATCTTTGGATCTAAATAATTATAGGGCAGGGTACAAAAAAATTCCGCAAACGCACTATGTCGGAACAGATGACGCGGTTATTCCGCCACGGCTGACGACAGAATTTGCGGGTGCGGAAAATGTAGTGATAATTCCTGGCGCCGGGCACGGCAAAGGCTTTGAAAGCATTTACCCGCTGATTTGGAAAGAGTGATTAAAAAAGCTTGTAAATTTACTAAAATTCAGTAAAATGACCGGGAAATAATAAAGGTCTTAACTATGAAGCGCAGTGATTTGATCCGCACCATTCAGGTTCAATTCAAAAATATGCGCGGCGAAGACGCCGCCGCTATGCTGGATTTGATTTGCAACCGCCTGATCGCCGATGTCGCCGCCGGAAACCGCGCAGAGATTCGCGGATTCGGAACTTTTCAATCGCGCGTTCGCGCCGCAAAAACCGGATATGATCCGCGCACTGGCGCGGCGATGCCAATGTCCGCCGGCCGCACTATTTTATTCAGACCGTCGCGCGAATTAACAAAAAAAATGAACTAGTGTTGGTGGTTAGTGTTTGTCGCTTATGAAAAATAATTTTATTAAATTCACAATCATAATGCTAACCACTAACAACTGACCACTGACCACTAAAAACGACCAACGGGAGTTTTTCAAATGCCATTATTTAACAAAAAACCTGGAATAAAAACAGTAAAGCGAGAGCGCTATGAAAAAACAAAGCGCTTGATGTGGATAAAATGCGAATCCTGCGGCCGCTTGGTTTACTATAAAGATTACAAGGAAAACAAGTACATTTGCCCGCGCTGCAATCATTCGTTTTCAATGACTCCGAAACAGCGCTTTGACTTGCTGTTTGACGATAATAAGTGGGAGCGGTTAGAGCTGCCGGTTGCTTCCGATGACCCGCTGAACTTTACGGATCGCGAGAGTTATAAAGACAGACTGGCCGAGGCACGCGCTGATACCGGCCGTCCCGACGCTTTGTCCGCCGCGGACGGAACCATTGGCGGAATCGCCGCCACGATTGCAGTTATGAACGGCGATTTTATGATGGGATCTATGGGGCGCAGCGTCGGCGACGGAATCATCGCAAGCATAGAGCACGCGATTTCAGAAAAGCGTCCCTTCATAATTATTACCACCAGCGGCGGCGCGCGTATGCAGGAAAATGTTTTGTCGCTGATGCAAATGGCGCGCACGACGGTCGCCGTCAATAATCTGCACGCGGCCGGAATTCCTTACATAGTCATCCTGGCGGATCCGACATTCGGCGGCACGACCGCGTCGTTCGCTATGCTGGGGGATATTCATATTGCAGAGGCTGGCGCGCGCATAGGCTTTGCCGGGAAAAGAGTGATAGAACAGAATATGCGCGAAAAGCTGCCCGCGAATTTCCAGACCGCGGATTATTTGTATGAACACGGAACGGTTGATATTGTTTCAAAGCGCACGGACTTGAAGAAAAATCTTGAAAAAATTCTGGCCGTTTTGACCAAGCAGAAAAAAGAGCCAAAGCCGATAGTCGTCAAGACTCCGCCGCTGGAAAATCACAGAAAAACAAAATCAGAAACTAACGGAGCCTATGCAAAGGTTATGATTGCGCGCCACGAAAACCGCCCGCACTTTAATGACTATATCGCGGGATTGGTTGACGATTGGACTTATCTTGCTGGCGACAGGTTGTATGCAGAAGATCCGGCGATGGGCAGCGGCATTGGATTTTGGCGCGGAATTCCGGCAGTTATCATCGGCCAGGAAAAAGGACGCACCATAGAAACGCGGCAAAAGCATCGCTTTGGAATGCCGAATCCTGATGGATATCGCAAGGCGCAGAGAATGATGCGCTTGGCGGAAAAATTCGGATTGCCGCTGATTTCCCTTGTTGATACGGACGGGGCGTTTGCAGGCAGGGAAGGCGAAGAGCGCGGCCAAAGCCAGGCCGTCGCCGCCAGCACTGCTTTGGGGCTGTCTATTAAAACTCCGTTTATCAGCGTGATTGCAGGCACCGGCGGCAGCGGCGGCGCGATTGCGATTGCGACGGGGGACAAAGTCCTGATGATGGAGAACGCGATTTATTCAGTGATAGCGCCGGAATCCTGCGCTTCAATATTGTGGCGCGATAACAAGTTCAAAGCCGAGGCGGCGGCGGCGATGAAGCTGACCAGCAAAGATATGGCGGACTTGAACATAGTGGACGCGGTTGTGAAAGAGCCGGGCGGCGGCGCGCATAATGATTGGCAAACGACGATGGAGTTGCTGGGCGCGGCTGTGGCGGAAGCTGTGAAAGAGTTGGCGGAGATTCCGGTGGCGGACTTGCCTGAACGGCGCGCGGATAAGTTCATAGCGATGACGCGAGATGTAGAGATCTACCAACCGGAAACAGATTCGGAAAGTTAATATCAGCAATTTTATTTTATTATACAAAAGGAATATCTGGCGGAGCGTGTAGGTTCCCGCCTTCGCGGGAATGACAACGGCATCCGTGCGTTGATAATTTTCTGATATATCTGGCGGAGCGTGTAGGACTCGAACCTACGCACGGCTATAACACCGTGACAGATTAGCAATCTGCTCCATTACCGCTCTGGCAACGCTCCGCAGGCCGTCATTATTACACCGCCCGGCCGTAAAATCAAGAATAAAAAACAATACGACTTGACAAATTTATTATCTTTGCTACTTTTATCCCCAATAGTCAAAGGATTCTTTATGTACAATATGGACATAGATTTGGTTTCAAGTCTGAACGACGGGTACAAGCAGAATTTCGCTTACAACACCCAGACTTTGGGCGGGCATCCCATTATGCTGCGCGATATGAAAATCGGCCAGCATTCCTGGACTTACCTTTTTCATCAATATATTCAGCAAGTCGGCCAGACCCCGGCCAATATCAAGAATTATCCGCTGGAACACGCAATCCGCAACATCAATCCGTTTGAGGCAAATGCAGACGCAAATGATAATCCGTGCCGGCCCTCTGATTTCTGGACCGAAAGCATCCAGGCGACATTCGGCACCGTACTGCGCGGATTCCTGTGCGATATTTATTACCAGACAATTCGCAGCGAACGCCCGGAAAACTTTATGTCCAAAGACAAGCAGATATTCGCATTCACAACCGACATAGGCGGATATAAACTGAACTATTCCGAATTCAAAAGCGTTCCGCGCCACGCGACCATATTCGCGCAGAGCAATAATTCAGAAGCGGTTCATTTTCTGAACGACTTGCTGCTGTGGATTCCCGCGGTGCCCGATATTCAAGAGCCGCAGAGAAGCTTTTCCATAAAGCTGATTGAAAAAAATGATGATCCCGAAAGACACCTGCGTTATTTGATTCAGCAGATGCGATCGTTTGATTATGCCCACAAGCAGTTTCTTGACAAATACCGCCTGCATTAATTTGAATTGATTTCCTTTTTTTATCTGGTACAATCTCGCCAGATAAAATCAGATAAAAAAAGGAGAAAAAATATGCCTACATTAAAAGGGTCGCAGACCGAGAAAAACCTGCTGATTGCGTTCGCCGGGGAATCCCAGGCCAGAAACCGCTATACTTTCTTTGCGTCCAAAGCAAAGAGCGAGGGGTATGAAGCGATAGCGAAAATCTTTCTGGAAACAGCCGATCAGGAAAAAGAGCACGCAGAGCGCTTGTTCAAGTTTCTGGAAGGTGGCGAAGTGGAAATAACCGCGGCATATCCGGCCGGAAAAATCGGAACAACTTTGGACAATCTGAAAGCCGCGGCGTTTGGCGAGCACGAAGAAAATACGGAAATGTATCCGAAATTCGCGCAGATTGCGGCGACCGAGGGCTTTGATTCCATCGCGGAAATTTTGAAGCATATCGGCTATGCGGAACGCTATCACGAATCGCGCTATCGCGCTTTGATAGAGGCCATAGAGCAGGGCACATTGTTCAAGCAGGACAAGATCGTTATGTGGCGCTGCACGAACTGCGGCAACTGGCACATCGGGAAAGAAGCGCCGACTGTATGCAGCGCGTGCCTGCACCCGCAAGGATACTTTATTTCGGAAGGCATCGCGAACCGGTGCGACACGAACGAAGGCTTTTGCGAGTATACGAGTATAGATTAAAAAACGCGCCCACGGGCGCGTTTTTTAATGAATAGTGAAAAAGTGAATAGTGAATAACGGTAGAGTTCGCTTCCCCCTTCGCCAAGGCTTCGTGGGACAAGTCGCTCACGCGGTTATATGATTTTGTGCAGATTATATTAAACTCGGTTGCAAATCCCCTTCCCACAGGGAAGGGGTGGCCACGAAGTGGCCGGGGTAAGGG
>JAIRZE010000021.1 GCA_031267375.1 Rickettsiales bacterium
TGACATGTTCTTCATATCTTTTTTCTTTGCCTTCCATTCAGCTTTTTGTTCAGCAGTCATGTCTTTCCGATTCTTTATCGGCATTTCTGCAATCGATGCGGTTGCGAACATTATGCCGAATGCGGCGAAAAGTGTTAAAAGTTTTTTCATAGTTTCTTCCTTTTGGTTAGCGAATTACATTATATCATGTTTTTTTGCATAATCAATTAACGGAAGAAAGGATTGTTTTCACACAGCCAGCCAATCGTGGTTTCCGGCCCATGGCCATGTATTACAAAGGTATCGGTTGGAAAATCGCGCGCGCGCAATGCTTTCAGCGATTCGCGCATTTGCTTGTCGCTGCCTGTCACAACATCCGTGCGTCCGTAACAGTCTTGGAACAAAGTGTCCCCTATGACAAGCGTGGAAAGCGTGTCGAAATAAAAACCGACACTGCCGGCGGAATGCCCCGGGGTGTGGATTACTTCGGCAAAAAGTCCGGGCAGTATTTCCATGGCGCCGGGTGCAACGGGGCGGGGCGGAATTTTTTCCAAATCAATTGTCGGCGCGTCAATCCGCGGCAATATTTTATTTGACCAATCAATGACGGGCAGATCCGCCGGATGCATAAACCAATTCGCGCCTGTTTCCCGAATTAAATCGGGTATCCCCATAATATGATCGAAATGCCCGTGCGTGCAGAAAATATTTTTTAACGTCAGATTTTTTTCGCGCAATAATTTCAGCCAATTATCCGCCGCCCCCCATGGATCAAAAATCACCGCATCCGCGCCGTTCGTTATAAGAACGGAATTTGTATTTTCCGGCGGCATTCGGATAACGGATAAATCAAATGACATTTTATTTTTTGATATGTTCCATAACATAGATTTTTTCATCCCTGTCATTGCGAGGATTCCGCAGGAATCCGTGGCAATCCAGTAATATTGTCTTTTTTCTTTGTAGAAATTGCATCTATCAACTGGATTGCTTCGCCTTTGGCTCGCAATGACAATCTTCTACATTATGGAACATAGCCTATTTTTTATTGTTTTCTTTTTAGCTTTTTTCCCGATTATAATTTCTTCGATGTCGCTGCGGGTCAGCGTTTCACGCGCCAGCAATTCTTCGGCCAGCTTTTTGACTTTTTCGCGGTTCTTGGTCAGTATACTTTTTGCGTCTTTATGCGCGGCATCCATCCATGCGCGGATTTCAGAATCCACCAGTTCGGCCGTTTTCTGCGAAGCGCTTTCAAGTGCATGGCGCATTCCGAATGTATCGACCTGGTAAATCGCGACGGGGCCTATTTTATCCGAAAGCCCGTCCATTGTAATCGACCGGCGCGCAAGATACGTCGCATGCGCGATATCCATTTCCGCGCCTGTTGTTATTTTGTCTGCGCCAAGAAATACTTCTTCGGCCGCGCGTCCCCCCATCGAGACGCTCATATTAGCTTTGATTTCTGATAACGTCAGCGATACCTTGTCATCCGTTGGCAGGAATTGCGTCATGCCCAGCGATCTGCCGCGCGGTATAATCGTCGCCTTGTGAATCGGATCGACCAGATCACGGTAATGCACGGAAATAAAGGCGTGCCCCGCCTCGTGATATGCTGTCAGCTTTTTATCCCAGTCGCGCATTTTCTTGTTTTTCTTTGGCCCCATCAGCGTTTTGTCGCGTGCTTCTTCCAGGTCGGAATTTTCAATCTCTGTATGGCCAAGGCGCGCCGCGATCAGCGCCGCTTCGTTTAGCAAGTTCTCCAAATCCGCGCCCGAAAAACCGGTTGTACCGCGCGCGACATTTTTCAAGTCTGCGGATTTGGCCAGCTTCATTTTTTTCGCATACAGGTTTAAAATTTCTTCGCGGCCGGACAGATTGGGCAGTTCTATATAAACCTGGCGGTCAAAGCGTCCGGGGCGCAGTAAAGCCTTGTCCAGCATGTCCGGCCGATTCGTAGCGCCAATTACGATTATTCCGGAATCGTTGGAAAATCCGTCCATTTCAATCAGCAGCTGGTTCAATGTCTGTTCGCGGTCGTTGTCGTTAAACGAACTGCGTCCGCGATGCATTCCGATTGCGTCGATTTCATCTATGAATAGAATGCACGGCGCATTGCGCTTTGCCATATCAAAAATTTCTTTGATTTTCGCAACGCCGAGGCCAACGATAATTCCGGAAAAATCAGAACCGGATGCTGCAAAGAACGGAACATTTGCCTCACCCGCGATCGCCCGCGCAAGCAGTGTTTTCCCTGTGCCCGGCTCTCCCGATAGCAGAATCCCGCGCGGCACCCGCGCGCCAAGCTTTTTGAATTTATCCGGGCTTTTTAAGAAATCAACAATCTCGCTTACTTCCTGTTTTTCAGAATCTATGCCTGCAACATCCGCAAATGTTGTCTTGGTTTTTCCGGTCGTGATTTTTGTCGGGTTATATGCGGTGGCGGCACGGCCGATTCCGCCGCCGCCCTTAAAGCCCTTGAATATCCACCATATGAATATAACGCCCATAAGTATGGGAACCCATGTGCCCAGAACATCAACCCAGCCGCGCGAATCGTCAATGCTGACAGATGCGCCGGAATCGGCAATGCGCGATAACAGCGCCGGATCATGTTCAATAACTGATTTGAATTCTGTGCCATCGGCAAGAGCGCCCGTGACGATATTTCCACGGATATTGGCGGTCGCTATTTCCCGGGCATTGCTTGCGGCCAGTATTTCAGAAAAATTCATATCGCGCGGCACAGTTTTCTCAGCGCGCACAGGCAGCAATGATGTCTGTCTTTCGATATTATTCGGGACAGCGTTATTTGGCGCGGGCTTTTCCATAAATATTGCGCGGCCAATAACGAATGCGAACATCAGCGCGAATATAATTACA
>JAIRZE010000046.1 GCA_031267375.1 Rickettsiales bacterium
TTCAGCAATTGCTCGCAATATGCCTTTAATTTCATACCGGTTTCATCCGCGGCGACCGAATCGGCCAGCGGCAAAGTCCCGGATTCCATTTTTTTCACCAGGTCCTGCAATTGTTTGTACGCTTCTTCAAATGACAGTTTGACAGTTTCTTTTTCCATAATAAAAACCTTGTAAACAATTAATACATAGTCTGCAAAATATGCTTTGACTTGTCCAAATCGGTCAGCATTTTGCCGGATCCGCGCGCCACGCAGGTCAGCGGATCATCAACCAAGAATACCGGCAGGCCCGTGGCGCTGCGAATCGCGACATCCAAATCACGCAGCAATGCGCCGCCGCCCGTCATAGCAATTCCAAAATCCACAATATCCGCGGACAATTCCGGCGGAGTATTTTCCAGCGCCAAGCGCACCGTATCCACGATTTTATTGACCGTGCCCTGCAAGGCGGATGCAACCTGGGATTCCGTAATCACAACTTCGCGCGGGACGCCGGACAGCATATCGCGGCCCTTTATCTTCATAGACGCTTCGTTGGTTTTATCTTTTGGTATCAGCGCGCGTCCGATTTTTTTCTTTATTTCTTCCGCCGTGTTTTCCCCGATCCAAAGATTTTTATTCTTTCGCACAAAATCAATAATATCCAAATCCATCTGGTCGCCCGCTGTGCGGACCGCGTTTGAATAAACTATGCCGCCCAGGGACATAACCGCAACCTCGGTCGTGCCGCCGCCGATGTCCAGAACCATAGAACCGATCGGCTTGTCAATCGGCAGGCCCGCGCCGATCGCCGCCGCGGTTGATTCTTCTACAATATAAACGCGGCGCGCGCCGGCTGCGTCGGCGGCTTCTTGAATAGCGCGGCGCTCTACCTGGGTCGCGCAGGACGGCACGCAGATGATAATCAGCGGCGCGGTCAGCATTGTGCGCTTGTGAACTTTGCGGATAAAGTACTTTATCATCTCTTCTGCAATTTCAAAGTCCGCGATTACGCCGTCGCGCAGCGGGCGAACGGCATTGATAGTTCCGGGTGTGCGTCCGAACATCTGCTTTGCCTCTGCCCCGACGGCCAGAACTTCCTTTCGTCCGATCAGGCGGTTTTCCGCGACTGCGACGACCGAAGGCTCGTTCAAAACGACGCCGCGTCCCTTTACATAAATCAGAGTATTTGCGGTTCCCAAATCAATGGCCATATCCGCGCTGAAAAATTTTAACAGCCAATTATACATATTTATCCCCTTCCATAATCATTTCCGGCAGTATAAAACCTTAATTTGCAAAAATCAATTAGATAGTTATAATAAAGGCTATGAGAAACACTATAAAAAAGCATTCTGATTTTATTATGGCGGAAGACGATCCGGTTTTCCGCTGTCCCTGGTTTATCGCCCGCGCCCGCAAAACCAAATTTTCCGGCGACGCACGGTTTGGCCTGACGGCGACAAAGCGGACTTTTAAGCACGCGGTGGACAGGAACCGCGCGAAACGGCTGCTGCGCGCCTGGCTGCGCGCGAACGAAGCGCGATTGAATCCGGAATTGGACTATGTTTTCATAGCGCGCGCGCCGATTTTGGAAACGGATCTGAAAACTGGCAAGAATGTTATGAAAACAGCGTTGAAAAAATTAGCAATGAGCAATTAGCAATGAGCAATTTGAAAGATAAATGCTCATTGCTAATTGCTAATTGCGCATTGTTATTAATAAAATTCTATCAGTCTTTTATTTCGCCGGCATTCGGCGGGCGGGCCACCTGCCGGTTTGTGCCAAGTTGCAGCGAATACGCAAAGCAGGCGATAGAGAAATACGGTGCTTTTCGCGGGACTTGGCTGGCTATGAAACGAATCGGCCGCTGCCGCCCCGGCGGCGGCTTTGGGTATGACCCGGTTGGGTAAAGGACAAATGGGCAGATGGACAAATGGATATATGCACCTTCTGAGGCTGTCCTTATTGCCCTTTTGTCCTTTTGTCCATCTGTCCTTTTCTTGACATACGCCTTGGTTGTGGTAAAATACGCCCTGCACTTAAAATAAAGGAAGCAAAATGTCATTTCGTTCAAATGTTGAATCTATGTCCAAAATTATGGACGATATGGGTTTGACGGAACTGGACCTGGAACGCCAGTTTTTATTCGGCGTTTACCGCAAGCATATTCACCTTTCTAAAATTGCGGCCGTGCCGCAATTTCAAGGCATAAGTCAAAAGGCAGAAGGCACAAGTAATACGCCAGCTGCCAATCATTCAAACCAGGACCTGCCTTCTGCCATTTGCACTATGCCTTCCAACACCTTGAATTCCCCGATGGTGGGCGTTGCGTATCTGGCGCCGGAACCGGGCGCAAAGCCATTCACCAGCGTCGGCGCAAAGGTAAAGGCCGGCGACACCGTCGCTTTGATAGAGGCTATGAAGACATTTAACCCCGTAAAAGCCGAATCTGACGGAATTGTGAAAGAAATTCTGATTGCCGACGGCGCCGCCGTTGAATTTGACCAGCCTATTATGGTGATAGAATAACAGAGGGAAAGGACAAAAGGACATTTGGACAAATGGACATAAATGATTGTCCTTTTGACCTTTTGTCCATCTGTCCTTTTATTTTTATAAAATGCCAAACATAAAAAAAGTCCTGATAGCTAATCGCGGCGAAATCGCTTTGCGGATTATTCGCGCCTGCCGCGATATGGGAATTCGCACGGTCGCCGTGTATTCCACTATTGACAAGGACGCCCTGCATACCAGTCTGGCCGACGAATCGGTCTGCATAGGGCCTGGGCCGGCAAAAGATTCTTACCTTAACGAATCGGCGATACTTACCGCCGCTTTGCTGACCAACGCGGACGCCATTCATCCCGGATACGGTTTTTTGTCAGAACGGGCGGACTTTGTTGAAAAGGTGGAGCAACACGGCCTGATCTGGGTTGGCCCGACCGCCGCTATGATTACCAGAATGGGCGACAAGGTTAATGCAAAGCGCACTGCGATTGAATGCGGCCTGCCCGTCGTGCCGGGCAGCGACGGCGCGGTGGAATCTTTGGAATCGGCTTTGACCTGGGCCGGAAAAATCGGATATCCTGTTATGTTAAAGGCGTCCGCGGGCGGCGGCGGCAAGGGTATGCGACCGGTTATGTCGGCGGAAGAAATGCCGGAAGCCTTTCAGATGACAAAGAACGAGGCGCGCAGCGGCTTTGGCGACGACACTCTTTATATGGAAAAATTATTGCTGCACCCGCGACATATTGAATTCCAAGTCTTGGGCGACCAGCACGGAAATGCAGTTATTTTCGGAGAGCGGGATTGTTCATTGCAGCGCAAGAATCAGAAAGTTATGGAAGAGTGCCCGGCGGCGGCCCTGACCCAGAAACAGCGCGACGATATGATAGAGGTATGCAAGGCCGCGATGAAAAAGCTGGGCTATACGAATGCCGGAACTTTGGAATTTATGTTTGAAGACGGCAAATTTTATTTCTTGGAAATGAACACCAGATTGCAGGTAGAGCATCCCGTGACGGAAATGGTTTACGGCGTGGACCTGGTGCGGGAACAGATCCGCATCGCGGCCGGCGAAGAACTGGGGTATTCCCAGGCGAACATAGTTCCGAACGGCCACGCGATAGAGTTCAGAATAAACGCCGAAGACCCGGAAACTTTCGTTCCGAATCCTGGAACTATCACGCAATACGCGCCTCCGGGGGGATTGGGGGTCAGAATAGACAGCGCGGTGTATCCGGGGTACAAGATACCGCCGACTTATGATTCATTGATTGCGAAATTGATAGTTTACGCGCCGAATCGCCCGGCGTGCATAATGCGCGCGCAAAGGGCCTTGGACGAATTTGTGATAGAAGGGGTAAAAACGACGATACCGCTGCAACAGCGCCTTTTGAAAGCAAAGGATGTAAAGCAATTGAACACTGACAATCACTGGCTGGAACATTTCCTGGCAGAGAATAAATAAAAAATCCGGCAAAACCGAATTTTTACTTATTCATTTTCTTTCTGAATTCGTCCAGGCTGACCACGCGCTTGTCATCGGGAACAACGCCCGCGGGCGCCGCGTCCAGCGGCAACTCTATGTCATTGCCTGCATTGCGAATCGCGACAGGATTAAACGGCAGAAGGAAATCTTGGGACGGATCCTTGAATTCCACCAAAGCCGAAAACGGAACGCGGATAAAAAACGGACGGCCGTCAAAAGTCAACTGCACCCCGAACTCATTTTCCGAAACATTCAGATTATTATACGAATACTGCAAGACAATCGTCATAACATCCGGATAGCGCATACGCAGAAAATCTGGCAATACTACGCCGGGATCGCGCGTTCTGAAAGTTATGAAAAAACACCCGTCGTCGCCCAGGCCGTTGAATTGCGCAAAAATCAGGGCGTCTTTCACAATGGACTTCAAAGCCCGGTCCAACATATCGGAATAGTTCAGTTTCTTTGTCATAATTCCAACCTTACAAAAACGGCATTGTCAATGCCAGCGAAATTTTCGGCATCTATGCCGGTAGCAAAAACCTGGGCGTCCGTTGCCGCCAATTCATCAAAAAATTTCTGGCGGGCGACTGCGTCCAGATGTGCGTCAGCCTCGTCTATCAAAACTATCGCAGACTTTCCAGCGCGGGCGCGGATCAATTTCGCGTGCGCCAGAATCAGCTTTAATAAAACAGACTTCTGCTGGCCTGTGGATAAAAACGACGCCGGCAGATTATGAACTTGTGAAAATACCGCAAAGTCAGATTTATGCGCGCCAGCTATATTCATTTTATCCGCGATCAATTCGCGATTCGCGGCCAGGTAATTCGCGTATTCGCGCTCTATATCCGCGGCCGGCGTCTGCATTTCTTCCAGCATTCCGTTGACGCTTATCGCGGCGTCTTCCAAGAAATAATTTATTTCCGCCGCATAGCGGACGCGCGCGCAGGCGACAGCAACGGCGGTTCCTGCTATCTGGGATTCAATGGGGGCCAGCCAAGCATCCGCGGCGCCATTTTTTAATGCAAACGCCCGTTCGGATAAAAGCTTGGAAAGCCGGGCCACGCGGCCGGAATGAGCGGGATCAAACCCGGCGACCAGCCGGTCAAAGAAATTGCGGCGATCGCTGGTAGAGTCCACAAATAATCTGTCTTCGCGCGGGGTCAGCCATACTATCCGCAGATGCGCGGCCAGTTCCGACAGGGGCGCGGAATCGCCGGCGATGCGGGCGCGGCGGTTTGCGTCGCCGGAATTCCAGGATACGGAAATTTCAGTATCGTCAGTCAGTGCTGCAAAAACTGAAAAACCAGAGCTGCCAAAGCGCGCCATATCGCAAATGGGTGCGCCGCGAAAACCCGAATTGCCGCCCAGCATAGACAAAGCCTCTAACACGGCGGTCTTTCCGCTGCCATTGGGACCCGTTATGGCGATATTCCGGCAGCCATTCGTATTAATGCGAAAGTGTTCGTGGTTGCGGAAATCGGTAAGAGTCAGGGAGTTTATCATTATAGAAACACCGAACGCAAGAGTGAAAACCCACCCCGTCATCGCTTCGCGATGCCACCCCGCCCAGGCGGGGAATTCGCGCTTCGCGCTCTCCAAACAAAACTTCGTTTTGCTTGGCCATTCTTTGCTTTGCAAAGAATGGAGGCCTGGGTCGGAATCGAACCGGCATACAAGGATTTGCAGTCCTCTGCATAACCACTCTGCCACCAGGCCACTTGTCGCCAATCATAGGTCATACGGCAATGCTTTTCAACATAAAATTTTTATAAATTCGCTTTTTATGATATAATTCCACGATAAGAGAGAATTAATATGAAAAAAATACTGCACGCTGGGCTTGCCTTTTGCCTTTTGCCTTTTGCCTTATCAGCATCCGACTGCAACACCCGGACGACAATTCCGGAATACCAGATGTCTTTGCAGGCCGTCGTGGAAATGGGGCTCTGCCGGAATCCCACAACCGCCGCCGCATACCTATCCGCGGAATCCGCGCGTCTTAACAAAAACGCCGGATACGCGCCCTATCTGCCCAGCATCAATGCGAATGCCGGACTGTCCAAGCCATATAAAAACAAAGAGCTTGGGGATAATTATTACAGCGCCGGATTATCCGCATCCTGGCTGATTTTTGATTTCGGAAAACGATTGGCTGACTTGAATAATTTATCGGCTGTTTGGCGCGCGACAGGGTTTGACTATGACGAATCGGTCCAGAATTATGTTTACGGCGTCATTGGCTCTTATTACGGCCTGCTTACTGCGGACGCGGATGTCCGGGCGGCGGCAGATTTGCAAAAAACAGCCCAGACCGCAAAAGACACCGCGGATAAAAAGTTCAAGGCGGGCGCCGTGGCAAAGGCCGATGTGTTAAAGGCCGAAACCACACTGGCCCAAAGAAAATTGGAATCCGAGCGGGCCGGCAATAACCGCGAAATTGCAAAGGCAAAATTACTGGCCCAGCTTTCCTTTTCCCCCGAACAAAATATACAAATCAGCGATATGCCGTCTGAATTCGGCGCGGCGGCAGAAAACAAAAGCATAGACGATTTAATCGCGGATGCGAAAAAAAATCGTCCGGATCTGCTGCGTGCGGGCGCTAATTCTGACGCAGCCTGGCATCGGCGCAACGCGGCATTCTTGAAAAATTTGCCGTCTATATCTGCAACCGGAAATGTCGGCTGGGGCGGGGAAAACTTGTCCGATACATACAATATCAGCGGAAATAAACTGGACGGCAGCATAGGCGTTCGCGCCAGTATGCCAATCTTTGCCGGCTTTGCGAATCTGTACGGATTGCGCGCGGCCGAGGCGAATTATGACCGCACGAAAGAGTTAGAACGCAATGCCAGCGACAATGCCGGGTACGATGTTTTTTCCGCGTATCAAAACTATAAAACCGCACAGAAAGTTCTGGAACAGACAGATGTACTGTTAAAATCCGCCACGGAATCAGAGCGCGTAACGGCCGGAATGTATAATGTCGGGCGCGCCAGTATGCTGGATTGGCAAACGGCTCAGTCGGAACTGGCGTCTGCAACGCGCCAAAGCAATTCCGCGAAATACGACCTGTTCGTAAAGCGCGCCGGTCTGGCGTTGGCCGTCGGCGATATTAAATCGGAACTGAAAGGAAAATAATGGACAAATGGACAAATGGACAAATGGACAGTAAACAGGCGAAATGTCCATTTGTCCATCTGACCCTTTGTCCTTATCAGATTAAGGACAAAAAAATGAAGATTGGAATCATAGGGCTTGGCTCGGTCGGCAGTGCGATTGCAACGGCGGTTCACAATACCGGGATTGTCCGCCAGATGGTTTTGTTTGACCGGGACGAACTTCGCGCGCGCGCTGCGGCCGAAGACCTGGGGCACGCCGGAACTTTCAATTTTAATACGGAAATCCGCAGCGGCGGCTATCGCGAGCTGCGCGGAAGCGATATTGTAATCATCGCGGCCGGCGCAAATCAAAAGCCCGGACAGACCAGGACTGATTTGTTGCAGGCCAATGCCGCCGTAATCCGCGACATTATTCCCCAGGTTATGAAGAACGCCGATGTTGCGAAACTTGTTTTGATAATCGTTACAAACCCGCTGGATCCTATGGTTATGCTGGCGTCGGAATTATCCGGACTGCCCGCCGGCCGCGTTATCGGTACGGGGACTATGCTGGATTCCGCGCGCCTGCGGGTTATCTTGGCACGGCAGTTCGGGGTTTCTCCGGCATCGGTAAATGCTTTTGTACTGGGCGAACACGGCGACAGCAGCGTTCTGAATTGGACAAGCGCATCTGTCGGAGGCCTGCCGCTGGACGATTTCGCAAAACAGACGAAAAATACATTAACAGCGGCCGCGCGCAAGACCATAGAGCACCGCGTGCACAATGCCGCGTATGAAATTATACAAGGGCGCGGCGCAACTTGGGATGGAATCGGCGCAGCGGCCGCGGATCTGGTCCGGTGCATTGCGAATGACGAGCGACGCATTCTGACAGTCTCGTGCTTGGATCGCGGCGCGGCGGTATCATTGCCGCGAATCGTCGGTATAAAGGGGGCAACCGCAGGCCTGAATCCGAAAATGAATGCAAGCGAGTCGGCCGCTTTGAAAAAAAGCATAGCCATTGTGAAAAAGAATTTTTCAAATTTATAAGAAAACGCGCAGGAGAGAGAAATGAAAAAAACAAAAGAAAAAAAGCCGAATAAAATCGCCGGCTTTGCAAAAAAAGTTTGGGCGAAAATCAGGAAGCGAAAATGGCTGTGGATTGCCGCGGCCGTGGTCTTGGGGATAATAATCGCTTTTTCCGGGAGCTCTAAAAAATCAGCATCCGGCGAATACGCAACGGTTGTTATCACGCGCGGAAACTTAAAGCAGGTTGTGACCGCCACCGGCGAGATAAAGCCGCTGAACACTATCAAGGTCGGAAGCCAGGTTTCCGGCAATATTGAAAAAATATTCGTAGACTTTAACGACACCGTGAAAAAAGGCGACATATTGCTGACTATTGACCCGTCGGTCTTGCAGGCCTCTGCGGACGAGGCCAAGGCGTCCCTGGACAGCGCCGAATCCCAGCGCAATTTTGACAAGTCCGAATACAACCGCAGCAAGACCCTGTTTGACGACGGCTTCATCGCCCGCGCAGAGATGGAGCAGGCAAAGACAAAATTTGAAACATCCGAGCAATCGGTAAAACGCGCAAAATCGCAGTACGAGCGGGCGCTGACCAATCTGGGCTATGCAACAATCGCATCCCCTGTGGACGGCACCGTAATTTCGCGCAAAGTGGACAAGGGCCAGACCGTCCAGGCGTCTTTTTCCGCGCCAGACTTGTTTGAAATTGCCGAAGACCTTTCCAAAATGAAAATAGAAACATCGGTTTCCGAGGCTGATATAGGCATCATCAAAAACGGACAGTCGGTCAGTTTTACCGTGGACGCCTATCCGACGCAGACTTTTAATGGCGCGGTAAAGCAGATCCGCCTGTCGCCGACCACGACCAGCAATGTTGTGGTCTATACGGTTGTGATAGATGTGGATAATTCCGACTTGCGCCTGATGCCCGGAATGACGGCATTTGTAACCATTACGGTGGAAGAAAAATCGGATGTATGGAAAGCTGCGAACTCTGCATTTCTGGTGCGCGATTTCAAGGCGACTTTCTCGGATAACGCCGGCGTGCAAAATGGCGATATTACGCCAAAAACATATCTGGCCATTCAAAAAGCGGACGGCAAAAAGATAGATTTTGTGTCTTATAAAAAAGGCCTTATCACGGCGACAGAAACAGAAATCATCGCGGACGGGTTGGAAAAAGGCGACAAAATTATAACAGGGAAGATAGGCGCGGCCGCGGCCAAAGCAGGCACCGGCGGCCAGCAATTCGGATCGCGCAGCGGCGGCGGGGCGCCCGGCGGGGGAATGGGCGGCGGACCAAGATAAGAGATAAAAAGTGAACGAGCCTATTGTAAAAGAAAATCTTATTCATAAAATCCGCGGAACCCAGGTTATGTTGGACAGCGACCTTGCGCGCTTGTACGGCATACCTGTAAAAGTATTGAATCAAGCGGTTAAACGCAATTCTGACAGATTTCCCGCCGACTTTATGTTTCAACTGACATTGGGCGAGGCAAGAGCGCTGAATACCGGGATTTTTGATATAGAAATCGCAGAAAACCGCACTGTTCCGCGTTTGAGGTCACAAATTGTGACCTCAAACCGTGGAGGGCGCAGAAATCAGCCATTTGTATTTACCGAACACGGCGTTTTAATGCTGTCATCTGTCCTGAAATCGCAACAAGCTATTGAAATGAACATTGCTATTATGCGAATGTTTGTAAAAATGCGCGATTTTATATCTATTTCCAAACTGGATCAGAAAATAGATAATTTGCAAAAAATTCTTGATTTGCACATAGATAAAACAGAACTGGAATTATACCAACATACAAACGCGATAAACGACTTGGTTGACGCATTGAATAAGCTGCGCGAATTGCCGGCGTCGGCGCCAAGACGGCGCATTGGTTTCAGAACAGGAAATGATGATGATTAAAAATTCAAAACCGATAATCTCTTTCCGCAATATTTGCAAAAGCTTTCCCTTGGAAATCGGGGGCAGCCAGCAGGTCTTGTTTGACCTGAACTTTGACATATCTGCCGGCGAATTCGTATCCATTATGGGGCCGTCAGGCTCTGGAAAATCCACCTGTATGAATATAATCGGCGCGCTGGACACCCCGACACACGGCGATTACGAGCTTTACGGGCGCAACATAACCCACTTGACGGATGACGAGCTGGCCGTACAACGCAATGAAAACATAGGTTTTGTTTTCCAGAACTTTAATCTGCTGAC
>JAIRZE010000061.1 GCA_031267375.1 Rickettsiales bacterium
ATCAGAATAGTATTCGACTATTTGGGGCTGCCTGTTTCAAAATTGCGCCGCGTATCCTATGGCCCTATAAACCTTGGGTCGCTTGCCGCGGGCGAAATTCGCGAATTAACCGCAGACGAAATAAAAATGTTGAGCGTTGAGTGAAGAGTGTTGAATTATTGCGTCATGCCAAAAGCATGACATTAACTCATCACTCAACACTGTAAAAAATCCGGCCAACGGCCGGATTTTTTATTGCATCTCATTAAGCAGCCCCTGCAATCTGCTTGCCGTATCATTGTCACCAAGCGTCGCAGCCAATGTGTGCGCTGCTTCCAGATCTGTTTTGGCGGACGCAAAGTCGCCCATCTTTACATGCAGCGCGCCGGATCTTTCGAAATATGCCAGCGCATTTCTAGACATTTCATTGCGCGCTTCGTCTGATATTGCATTTTGTATAGTATTCGATATAACAGTTATTGCCGCCAGATAGTCTTCCGCCGCATTCTGATACTGGCCGATTGCGGTCCAGGCTTCCGCGCGGCCGGCATAGTCCAGATAATTCGGCATGGATGTTGATGCGAGTGCAGAGTTATAATCTACAATCGCGCCTTCGAAATCTTTATTCCACAACAATATCTGCGCGCGTTTGGCATAAATGTCATGCATGTTCAGTATTTCATTCGGACGCAACGCATTTGCATTCAGCGCATCGTTCAGATCAACCAGCGCCGCATCGAAATTTCCATTCCGCGCGGATAATATTGCGCGGTCAAAAAGCGCGACCGAATTCATCGGATCCAGATTTACAGCCATCGTCAAATCTTCCATCGCACGGGTATAGTCGCTGGCCTGCATATATGCTTCACCGCGATATATGAACGAATTCGGGGAATTCGGGTCGGCTTCTATCGCGATGTTCAGATCAAGTATCGCACCGGCAACATCGCCGGAAAGCAATTTGCTTTTTCCGGATGCGGAATATTCGGCGGCCAGATTCGCACGTGCTTCTGCGGACATGTTATCCATATTTTCAACCGACGCTTCTGATATCTCGACATTGCCCGGGTGCATTATTGAATAACTGCGGCCAAGAATATAAAATGTCGACCCCACAAAGAACATGATGATAAGCCAATACACATACAGCGCGAAACGCGAAGAATCAGGTTTCGGCATTGCACGGGATTCTTGGGCTTTGCGCATGACTTTGATCGGCTTTTTTGCACGTGCGGACACGTTTGATTTTTTTTGAATTTTCTTTTTTGGCATAAAAACTCCCTCTCTACATTATGCATCATAGAACAATTTTATTTTGCTGGTCAAGGAATTTTGCGTATATACAAACAGGAATAAAAATAAGAGTGTAAGTGTCAGGGGATAGGATTGTTTGCAAAGTTTGAACATACTTCGCAACCGCAACAATCTAATCTGACACTGACACTCACTCAAAACTTTCCATGAATTCCGGCGGCGATAAAAGGACTGGTAACAATATCCGATGCGGTAAGTCCCCCGGATGCCCAAATGTCAAAATATTCATCAATCTTATAGCGCAATGAAACAACCCCAGTATGTGCGATTCGTGATTCGGCAATATCGTGCCATATGCCCGTATCTGAAAAAATGTATGACACTGATGCGCTGTATTTTAGAAAGTCATATGATAATCCGGTGCCCAGCCGCAGTCCGTCCGATGGCGGCAGAATCGGATTCTGGTCATAAATACCCTTTGCGTTCAAGCCCCAAATCCAGCTGTTATATTGAATATTTAATCCCGCCGTCATTTCCGCGCGAAAATCCGCAGTCACACGCGGAGAAAAGAAATCCGCGCGCAAATCTTCGGGGGAATCAATGTATGACGCGCCGAATGTCATCGCGATTTTTGTCTTGCCGCCGCTTTTTCTGTATTTCACGCCGATATCGGTGGCGTTTTTAAAATGTTCCGACCAAGGCGCGACGCTTACCCCGAACTGCCACGGTCTTGTCGGGATGGTGGCGGCATTCACACGGAATGCATACCTTGTGCTGCTTATGGCCGGATTGGATATTATCGGAACATCCGGATTTGCAATATTATATGCAATCGAATAATCGTTTAAACGCAGCGCCCCCACATCCGGCAGCCCAAGCCCAAGCTTTGCCGCAATCGATTCCGTCCAGCCAAGTTCTAGCCGGCCCTTTGGCCCTTCAGTAAACACAAACGCATCGCGGGCCAAATAATGATGCTCTGCCGAAATCTGGTCGATAGAATATATGGCGCCCAGCGTCCAGCCGTTTGACACGACATAGTTCGCCTGGCCCCGCAGTTTAAAATCGGAAATTACGTAAGATTCAGGATTACGCGCGTCTGTTCCGCCAAGCATGCCTTCGCCCGTCAGTTTCAGGCCCACGCCGCGCCAGTCATATTCCAACGCACTTGCATTTGCGGCGACCGCCGCAAATGCAAAAGTGAAAGAGTGCAAGAGCGTAAAAGTGTAAAAGTGAAATGAGCGCATAAAACGCTTCGGTTTTTGTTTATTAAAACTCATATTAAATAACTTTTTCACTCTTACACTCTTACGCTTTCTTTGTGCCTGCCAAAATCGCCGCCTTCAATTTTGCAAAAGCACGCTCTTCCAGCTGGCGCACACGCTCGCGTGAGACACCGTACTTTTCCGACAGCTGCTCCAGCGTCTGAATAGGATCAGACAGCCTTCGCGCTATTAAAATCTCGCGGTCTCTCGCCGGCAAATCGGCCAAATGTTTTTGCAGCAATTCGTGGCCTGTTTTACGGAACTGCATTTCTTCCAATTTGTCTTCGATTGAATCCGACGTGTCCGCAAGATTGGACAGTATGTCGCTGGAATCAGATTCGTCATGCGCAGGTCGGTTCAGCGACAAATCGCGTGCGGAAATTCTTCCCGACATATTTACAACATCTGATTCAGGCACGTCAAGAAAATCCGCAATCTGTTTGGCCTGGTCGCCTGACAGATTGCTGTCCATTATGCCCAGCGCCCGCTTTGCCCGTGCCAGATTAAAGAACACGCGCTTTTGATTCGCAGATGTCCCAATCTTTACCATTGACCAGTTATTTAAAATTGTCTCAAAAATTTCCGCCCGTATCCAAAACATGGCGTATGTCGAAAACCGAAAGCCCTTTTCCGGGTCGAATTTCTGCAAGGCCTGCATCAGCCCCAGATTGCCGCTTGCTATCAAATCGCTGACGGGTATGCCGTAATTTTTAAAGTCATACGCAACGGCAACAACCATGCGCAGGTGGCTGGTAATTAATTTTTCGGCTGAAATTCTATCATGATCGCGGCGGAATGCGGCCGCATAATTATACTCTTCTTCGGCGGAAAGCAATGGAAAGCTTTGAACTTGTCTTATATAACGCTCCAGACCCGCCTCATCGCTAAGGACTGGCAGCTGGCTTTTTGGCAATGACACGGCGGTAGATTCTGGCATGCGAACATTATAATGTTTTAAAATTCATTTGCAATAGGGATAAAATAGCTATAAACTAAAAGCTAAAAGCTAAAAGCTGTTGTTATCTAGTTTTTAGCTCTTAGTTCTTAGCTTTTAGCTATAAAACGGAGTTTTATTATGGCCACAATACTGGAAAGATTCAAAAAGGCAAAAGTGCCGCAGAAAACTTTGGAACAGCATGCCGAAGACGCGCTGTACCGCGAAGTGTCTGAAGAAGTCAAAGCCCAGGAAGCATACGACTTTATCAAAAAGCATGCAAAGATTCTGATTACCGTTGCCGCCGTAGTATTGATAATCGTGATAGGCGTGCAGATTGTCAAAAGATCAAACGCGCACGCACGCTTGAATGCCGCGGCCGCATATGAATCGGCGATGCTGATGCTGGACAATGGAAACCCCGCGGCAAGCTCAGACGCCTTGATGCGCGTCGCAAAAAAGTCAAGCGGCGGGATGAGTGATCTGGCGCTGTTGAATTCTGCAAGAATCGACCTGCAGACGGGAAGCCGCGACGCAGGCATCGCAAAGCTGGAGCGTTTGGCAAACAAGGGCGCAACAAGGGATTTTCGCGATATCGCGCTGATCAATCTGGCAGTGATAAAGGCTGATTCCATGAAAGCGCCGGAATTCGAAAAATATCTTGCGCCGGTGCAGACAAAGCGTTCGCCTTTTTATTACACAGGCCTGTTATTCGTCGCCCAGAAATACCTTAGCGAAAATGATTACATATCCGCGAATGCCTGGCTGGATAAAATCATAACGGACAAGGAAGCCCCGGCGATTATATCATCTCAGGCCGAAAGCCTGAGATGATATAATAAAGAGCAAATAGCAAAGAGCAAATAATGTTTATGTATAAAAGGACACTTTTTAACAAATCCAAAACATTTGCTCTTTGCTATTTGCTCTTTGCTCTTTCGCTTTGCGCTTGCGCAAAGCACGACCCCATTCTGCCGGGGAACCGCATACCTGTATTTGAAACAGGGGATGTTGTTGTTGAAAACAAAACAATCCCCGACGGACTTATAATAATCACGAACAACGAGCAACGAACAACGAGCAACGTTAATTATGAACAAGACGTCAGCAACGTGGTATGGGAGGTATCCGCCGACGGTGTTCGCCGCAAGATATTTTCCGGCCTTGCCACAGTATCGCGCGTGGATAGCACGCGGTCGCCGGCGGCTGCCCATGGATTCGTATATGCGGGCCTGTCAACGGGAGAGGTTGTGAAGATAAACCCTAAAAGCCGCGCGCCTGTCTGGGTGGCGGATGTTTACAAGCAAAGCGCGCTTACCGGCGGGGCGTCTATTCTAGATATTGTGGCGCCGGTGCAGATTATTGACAATGTTGTTTATGCCGGGGGCGTGGGCGATGCCTTTTGCAAAATCAAAGAAAATTCAGGCAGCATAATCTGGTGCGTTAATATCGGGACAGCAACGCCGTTTATTATCGCCGGCGGCGCGGCATTTGTCGTTGCTACCAATAACCGCCTTTATGCCATAGACCTAAAAGACGGCGGCATTTTCTGGCAAACGGAAATTAAAAAGCAATTCGCGCCGCAAATATCAGAGACCACTGACGGGAATTTTATAATAAAGGTCGGAAAAGAAACCTTTTCCGCAACAAGCGGAATGCTGGTAAAATAATCCCACATTCATTAAATTTTAAATTTTTGCCTTTTTATGATATAATTATCATCTGATTTAGAGAGAATTAACGATGAAAAAAATTTGTTATCTGTTATCTGTTATCTGTTATCTGCCTTTTGCGGCACATGCCGCAAAAGGCAACTGCATGGACGCAAAATCCGCGCCAACGGACATATTGACGCTTGTAGAAGTCGTGCGCCTGGGTCTTTGCCGGAATCCCCAGACCGCGGCCGCATATCTGTCGGTCGAATCCGCGCGCTTGTCCAAGAACGCGGGATACGCCCCCTATCTGCCGTCCGTCGACGCATCGGTCAGCGCGTCGAAACAATACAGAAACAAAGCCTGGT
>JAIRZE010000071.1 GCA_031267375.1 Rickettsiales bacterium
AAAGGCACCCCACCAAGCCAACTCTATCCCGCCCCCATAAATGGGGGCAGGTGTGTACCACCGAGCTTATTATTACCTTTCAATATTTTCCCCTTTTCATTTTTCTTTTTTCATTTATAATCCGGGGGCAGAGGGAGAGAGAGAACACAAAAAGGATTGTTCTATGTCAAAAGAATTTAATGGCGGCGCAGGTGTAGCGCTTATCACCCCGATGACAAAATCCGGTCGCATAGATTGGAAAGAATTTCAAAAATTGGCCGCATATTCGGCGGAGTATATGGATTTCTTGGTGGTTCTGGGAACTACCGCGGAAACGCCAACATTGACAGATTCTGAAAAATCCAAACTGATAGACATTGCTCTGCGCGAATCTTATGACAAGCCTGTGGTTGTCGGCGTCAGCTCCAACGATACAAAAAAGACTGTTAAGAATACAAAATTGGCAATGGACAAGGGCGCGGATGCTGTTTTGGACTGCATTTCTTATTACAACAAGCCCAGCCAGTCGGGAATAATCGCGCACTGCGAAGAATTGTCATCAGCTGTTAACGCGCCGACATTATTATATAATGTGCCCGGCCGCACAGGTTTTAATATTGATGCGAACACGCAAAGAATAATAGCTTTAAGATTTTCCAATGTTATCGGCGTAAAGGAAGCATCCAACTTGAAACAGGTTGGCGCTGTGATAAAAGAAATTTCAGAATTGCCGCCGTTTGTGGATTATATGGTCTTGTCAGGAAATGATGATCAGACTGTTAAGATTATGTGGATGTGCGCGAATGCCAAAATTAAATCCGGCGCGATTTCCGTAGTCGGAAATGCGGTTGCGCCAGAAATGAAATACTTGGTGGATTTGTGCGACAATCATCAATGGAAAGCTGCTAACAGATTAAGCGACTCTATGGACCTTTTGAACAAGGCCGCATTTTGCGCCGGAAATCCGGCAAGCATAAAAGAGTTTATGAAGCAGGCCGGAATGATAAAATCAAGCCGGGTTCGCTTGCCGTTGGTTTCTCCGTCGGCTGCGCAGGATATGGACTTAATAAAGCGGGCGGTCGCCAATTCGCGCCAACAGGGCTGGATGAAATAAAGTTAAAGTTCGGTGCAAACTTTTTCCTTTTCATTCTTCATTTTTCATTTATAATCCGCACGAAATAACAACAAAGGCAAAAATATGGCATCGTACACTGCAAACGATATTCGCGTCGGCTGGGTCATTTCCCACAACGGCCGCCGCTATTCCGTAACATCTATCACCAAAGTCAAACCCGGCAAAGGCGGCGCTTTTGTTCAGGCCGACCTGCGCGATATTGACACCGGCAACAAGGGCGGCGATCGCTGGCGCAGCGAAGACAAGGTTGAAAAATTAATGGTGGAAGATATTGACTGCCAATATATGTATTCTGACGGCACCGATTCATATTTTATGAATCTTTCGGATTACGAGCAATTTACCCTGTCAAACGACGCGCTGGGCGAACAGGTAAAATTCCTGGCTCCGGAAATGACCGTCAAAACCAATTTTGTAGAGGGAAAGCCCGTTTCAATCAGTCTGCCCAAGACTATTATCGCGACGATTGAAGAGACCGAGCCTGCGTTAAAAGGCCAGACTGCATCCGGCAGCGGCAAGCCCGCGATACTGGACAACGGCGTCCGCATAACGGTTCCAGTTTTTGTAGAGCAGGGCGAGCGTGTTGTGGTTAACACTGAAACATTGGAATATGTAGAACGGGCAAAGTAAATCCGATTTGGTCGCTGCCGCGGGCTGTCGGATGATAAAAAAAATTGCTACGCAAATTTTGGGCTGATCAGAGAGTATAAAATGTCATCTTATCTTAATCCTGTAATTCAAAATGCAGACAGATTTATTAAAAACACCGTATCAGAGTTGCCCGTCATTCCGCTGGTCCCAGACAATGATTTGAAAAAATATTTTCTGAACAATATAGATGGCTCTATACACAAATGGCATCACTATTTTGATATTTATGAACATCACTTTGCGCGCTTTCGCGGAAAATCCCCCGTCGTTATGGAAATAGGCGTTGATCGCGGCGGCAGTCTTAAAATGTGGAAAGAATATTTCGGTCCCGGTACAAAAATCATTGGCGTGGATATAGAACCGGCAAGCGTTCAATACGCGAACGAATCGGAAAATATATTTGTGGAAATCGCTGACCAGTCAGATGCCGCGGCAATGCGGGCGCTGATGAACAAGTATCCGAACATTGATGTTTTCATAGACGACGGCGGACATACCACGCGCCAGCAGATTATAACATTCTTGGAATGCTATGACCGCGTGGCCGCGGACGGAGTGTATCTGGTGGAAGACTTGCATACGAATTATTGGGATGATTTCTGCGACAGCCGCGAGACTTTTATAGAGCTTGCGAAAAGACATATAGATAGCCTGAACGCGTGTTGGATAGACGGGGTAGATTATGATCCGGTGCGGAGTGAAGTCTTGGCAGTGAACAAGACGAAAGATATTCCGCTGTTCAAGGCGATGACGCAAAGCATCAGTTTTTATGATTCGGTGATAGTGTTTGAAAAGCGTCGGATTGCCGCACCGTACGACGACCGGCGGTAGTAAAGATTAAGATTGAACGAAATGGCCAAAAAGATTATAATCCGGCTATGGTTCCGAAAAATAAAATCTTTCTTGAAGATTGTATTGCTGGTATGAAAAAATTGCCTAATGATTGCGCCGATATAATTATTATTGACCCTCCATATAACATAGGAAAAGATTTTGGCAATAATTCTGATAAACAAAAGCACACGGATTATATTGAATGGGCAAAACTCTGGTTATTGGAATGCCAGCGATTGTTAAAGCCAACCGGAACTATATTTATTTATGGCTTTGACGAGATACTGGCGCATATTTCCGTTTTACTGCCTATGGATCATCACAGATGGCTGACCTGGCATTATACAAATAAAAATGTTCCGTCATTGAATTTTTGGCAAAGAAGCCACGAGTCTATCTTGTGCTATTGGCGTGATAATCCGATTTTCAACCGCGATGATGTGCGCGAGCCGTATACGGAAGGTTTTTTGAAAGGCAGCGCCGGGCGGGTCCGCCCAAAGTCTTCCAGCGCAAGATTTGGCGGAAATAAAGAAACCGTTTATAATGCAAATGAAAACGGCGCATTGCCCCGGGATGTTATTTGTGAATCCACTCTTGCTGGCGGCGCGGCTTTGAAAGAAAGAATTATGTATTGCAAAACTTGCAAAAAGATTATTGCACCGACAACCAGAAAACTGCACGAGAAGCATAGTTTGATAATCCACCCGACGCAGAAGCCGTTGTCTCTTACGGATAAGCTGATTAAATCCTGCCGTCCAAATAAAAAGGATTATACTGTTGTTATTCCTTTTTGCGGAAGCGGGTCGGAGTGCATAGCGACTTTGCGAAACAATGGAAATTATATCGCGTACGAGATAAACCGCGATTATGTCGTGCTGGCGAAAAAAAATATAGAATATTTTATAAAAAATGAAGCAAAACAAGCAAGCGTGCTTGATTAAAAATTTATCTATTGAAACAAGGGATTATAATGACAAGATTTACTCATCAACAATTTACAGATTTTTGCAAAACAATAGATTTGCAATACTATCGTGAAAGATATTCCAAAATTAAAATTGTAGAAATGGATTTGCCACCTTCTATTCACGCATTAGATACAATTTATGAGAATTACTGGGATAATGCGAATGATTTGGATTTTCCGCCTTCTTATGAAGAATATTATGATATTTATTATAATCGCCATAAGGCTAAAATTAAAGAGTTCTGGAAAATAACAGGATTCGGATTAGATTGTGATTGCTTCAAAAATGGATTAGAGGCAAGAATATACAGAACTTGGGCATCTTTAATAACGCAGATTCACGCCGGTTATGTTGCAGAATCAGTATTTGGTATTGGCAATATCGAAATGTCAACGAAATTAGACCACGAGGGAATAGATATTCTTGTTCATTACAAAGATATCGATATAAAAATTCAAGTCAAGAAAGATACCGCCAGACGGGAGATAGCAAGAATGGATAGGGCAAGCAAGGGAGATATTATAGATATTTACTATGTTGTTCCGTCTGATTATGACATTCCATATTATTCTATTAAATCCAAACAAGGACAATTAAGACCGTGGGCGAATGAATTTGTAAAATTTAATCCTGACGGAACTATGGATAGACTGGACAATGGGTTCGTAATTTTTGTAAAGAAAGTATTTGAGGATATTATTCAAGCAGATTAAGAATTTTCAAGCATTGTTTATTATGGTCGGGGTGACAGGATTCGAACCTGCGACCCATCGCCCCCCAGGCGAATACTCTACCAGGCTGAGCTACACCCCGACTTCCCCGTATTTAATAACACCAGTCGCTTAATGTCAAGCCTTGGTTTGATTTGCTCTTTTCTTTCAAATTTCCAAAACTTTTTGCTTGCACGAATCGGCGCAATATATCAGTATGCCAATTATAAAAATAAAGGCGGAGGTTTATATGTTATTCGGCATCGGAATAGACTTGGTTGAATGCGGCAGATTTCTTGATTGGTCCGCTTTCAAAAAACAGCGCATCTTCACAAAAAAAGAACTGGAATATGCCGAAAACGACAATGCTAATTCTGAACGCCACTTGGCCAATTTCTGGGCCGCGAGAGAGGCTTTCTTGAAAGCCCTGGGCACCGGATTCGGCGACGACATAGGCTTTGCTGATATTTCCGTAATTCACACCGACAAAGGAAAGCCGGAATTAATGATTACCGGCGGCGCAAAGGTTGCTTTGAAAGCCGAATGCGGCCCGGATGTCCGCGTGCATCTTTCCATAACAGATCAGGGCGACTATTCCGCCGCTGTCGTCGCGATTGAAAATTAAACCGCTGGGCTTTGCCCAGCGGTTTAATTTTCAGAGTAGAGAGTAGGAGTTTGCGATGAGCGAGAGCATTGCAAGGGATAAAAGCGAGTTATTTGCTATCAGAATTATAAATCTTGCGCGGTATATCCGCAAAGAAAAGAAAGAATATTCTTTGGCGGATCAAATTTTGCGCTCTGGAACGAGCATTGCCGCAAATCTTGCGGAATCAGAATGCGCTATCAGTAAAAATGATTTTATTTCAAAAGTATATATTTCATTGAAAGAATGCGCAGAAACTATGTTATGGTTAAGATTATTCAAAAAGACCGACATCATAAACGAAAAAGAATTTGAAAGCATTTATAAAGATTGTGAAGAGTTAAAGAAAATATTAAATGCCACACTAAAAACAATTAAATCTGCAAAATAATACACTTAATCCCAACTCTCTACTCTCTACTCTTTACTCTAAAAAATGCCCGGAAGGGCATTTTTACATTCCTTTCGGGATGGCTGCGGCGTTATTTGCAGACACGCCGGTACCGCTTGTATCGGTTGCGGTTAATCCTGTTAATCCGAATTTGTCTTCACAACTGGTTAATGCAAAAGATTCTTTGCTCTCTTTATTCGGGCATACTTGGTATCTACTGTTTGTCGCGGTAAATGAAAACACAATGTTTGTTGTTTTCCATTCCCCGTCTTCTTTCCGTACCGCTTTTTCGCATTTGACAGCCGTTCCGTCCAAAGACCGCCGTGCTCCGTTTTCCCAGCAAAGGCACGCCCCCCAAGACGATGTGTCCACCGATATATCATAATCTTTCGGGCACATATTTTCGCCTGATTTATAAGTATCGCCGCTTCCGCTGGGCAAAATCACATTGTAATGCGATTTTGCCGCCAGATCTCTGTATTTGCCAGCATTAAATTTACTGTGGCATATATTATCGTTTGCCATATTGGCATAATTTTCTTGATATGAATCTGGTTCTAAAAATTGTCTTTCCACGAATCGTCCGCCCATATTCTGGCATCTGACCGAAAGAGTATCTATGATTTGATAATAAATCTCGGTCGCGCTTCCCGTCGGACGGACATAATGAAAATCAAATGAGCCGTTGCGCATCAATCCGTATCTTTTGTTATCATTCGTTTGCAGCGAATCCAGGCCGCCGAATGCTTTCTCCATAATTTCCGGCGCGGAACAGGATGAAATCAGGCTAAGTTGCTTTGCGCATTCCGATTTATAATTTCCCCTTTCATCATACAGCGAGAACCAATCCAGTGCTTTGCCCCGCTGGAACAAGCCGCTGATCGGATAGAAAAAGTTTTCATACGCCAGGCCGCCGAACTTGTCAAAGCATTGCTTTGCCACGGCGCGGCACGAAGCCAGAATATCCGTGTCTTTTCTGTTTTCCGCATATTTCTGAATTATATGGCCGTCAAACATTCCGTCGCAGGCCGCTACATAATCCGTGCACAGCGCGTCATTCAGGGTTATTTTATCCGGCTGCAAGTATGTCGCCGTTTCACCGATCAGACCGGCCATTCCGATTGTTATCGCCTTGTCCCCGTTCATATAGCAGGCCGCTACAAAATCAAAGCATCCCTGCTTGATTTCTGATACCTTGGATTTCTGCGCATAGTAAATATCCAGCATCGCCTTGTCCAGATAGTCCGCCCAGACCGTGTCCGATTTCTCTACGCATTTATCCAAGGCCGGCGCCGCGAATTTCTTTGCCCGGTTTTCAAAGTTCTGAACGAACGCGCGGTTGTTCGTGATTTTTGACAAGCGCTGATCCGAAATTGATGTGCCCTCTGAAAAACTGAGCAGGTTTTCAAGTTTATAGAAATCAACCACTCCGATAATTGGCGCGCCCGTCTTTATATCTATGAATTCGCCGTTGTCCAGGCATTTGTGATAGCCCGCGCCGCAGACTTCTTCGGACAATACCGCGGATTCCACATTCGCAAGGCATAATGTCATATCGTCGCTGTTATGACTCTTGCGATTTTCCACGCGCGCCAGATCCAGCATAGCCCCGCCTTCGCGCACTGCGGCCGTCATCTTTTTCTTGTTATCGTCAATCATTTTCTGGACGGTGTTGCAATCTTGTTCCACCGCCATAAGATATGCATTGACCGCGCGTTGCAAAGATGCGTCGTTGCAGTCGTTCGCCACGGCCTTTCTGCACTGATTATAAATCGCGGTGTAAAGGTTGGTGCCGTTATAGGCGGCGATGACCTGGCCCGCGTCTGTCATTCCGAAAGCGTTCGTCGCGTCAAAGCCTATGTTTATGCTGTTCAGATCGGAATATTTTCCGCCGACATTGGCGTCTTCGCCGCGAATGGAATTCATAATCGCCTGCAACAAGGCTTTGGACGCGGACGCGTCTTTGGTCAGCGCATTTTCGCCTTCGGACGCATTGCGCATAGCGGATGCTTGGTTGGCCGTCATACCGACGGTATCCAAGTTTTCTGTGAACGCGGTCAGCTGCTCGTTCGCGTCGTTCATAACGGTTTGAACATCGGTAAAGCCGTATACCCGGTCGCTGCAAGAGCAGCGCTTGTAATTATCATTCTTTAATGCGCAGAATTGATCCATACAGGAAAAATAGGATGACTTGCATTGCTCGTAAGCGGCGCCGGTTCGGGTTTCCGATCCGACGGCAACGGAATCAATCGCCGCGCGCGCGGAAACGGTTGTGGTATATTTATTGGTCGTATTCCTGATAGCTGTATTGCTGGTGGGGCGACCTTGTCCCAAGGTCGCCTTTGGCAGGTCGGTTTGGGACAAACCGACCCCACCTTGCAATTCAGCCCTTGCCGATATATTTTTATCAGTTGTTGCGGCGCGCGCATTTAATTTTGTTTCCGTCGCGCGCGCTGATACTTTCGGGCTGGTCGTAGCGCCGCGAACATTTGCGGCGGTTGCGGCGCGTGGCGCGCCTGTATTCGCGGCGGCGTTGCGCGCTGTGGAATCAGAATTACGCGTCGCGGCAGACGCAGCGAAAACGCAAAAAACAGAGAGCGATAAGCAAATGGCGAAAACTTTTTTCATTATTATGTAGATTTTAGCAAAAAACGAAAGAAGAGTAAAGGGCAGAAGGCAAAGGGCAAAAGGCAATTAAACTCGGTATAAATTCCCCTCAAAAGAAGGGGAATTTATACCGAGTTTTTATTTCTCTATTACTTTCTCTACTCTGCCTGTTCCCATAGGAATATCTTCGCCGTATTGGCGGGTTTCGGTTATTATCTGTTCGTTCGGGTCCGCGTTCTTGCAGAATATCGCAACGCAAAGTATTATTCCCGTAACAATTACCCCCGCCGCTATCCAGCCCACAACCGGCACTGTCGCGCTTGCCGCCGCCGCAGTGCCTGCCGTTGCAATCGCCGATGATGTTGCCGCTGCCGCAGTGGCGCTTGCTGCTGTCGCCGCCGCTGCGGTGGTGCCAACAGCCGCGGCTGCTGTTGTTGCAACCCCGGTTGCGGCCGTTGCCGCCAATCCAGCGCCGGCAGCCGCCAGACCGGTCGCCGAAGCCGCCGTTGCCGCTGCCGCTGTTGCTGCCGCTGCGGTTGTTGCAGCCGTTGTCGCTGCAACACTGGCGGCCATTCCGGCAAGCGCCGCGCTTGTGCCAGCGGCAGTTGCTGCTGCGGCTGCACTTGCTGCCACGGCCCCGGTACCCACCGCTGTGAGTGCGGCCGCGCTCAATGCCGCCCCGCCGACCAAGCCGATAGAGCCCGCGGTCGCCGCAATCCCGGTCTTGTCTATTTTTTGAAATTTTTCAGGCGGGCGTTTTAATAATTCATTCACTATTTTTCTTTTTCCGTGAAATGTTTCTATGGTTTCTATATGGCAATTGCAGGTTTCCTTTTCAAATGCAGCCCACTTTTCAGTTTTTATTATATCACTCTGCTGGCGGATTGTATGCTTCGCCGCCATTATTTCCAAGCTGCGAGTATCTTCGCTCTTTGCGATTATTTTCGTAATAGAGTATGCTGTTTTCCCCTGCTTTTCAGAATCAGACAATTCGGGTTCAGTCATTCCGCGCGTATCTGCCAAAGTCGGTATCGTCAGGCACATATATTCCTTTGCCTGGATATCCGCGTCCGCCGCCGCCGCGTCCATTAATTCCGCCAGCTTGCGATTATAATTTTCATTCGCAGTCGCCAGCGCCGTTTCTGCGACTATGCGTTTCGGCATAGACATCAATGCTGGAAATCTGCCATTACTCTTATCATTTTTCTTTCCGGTTATTTGCGACAGATCGCGCCCGTAAAGGCAGTATTGCAATTCAGTATCCTGGTCCAGCAGATTATTTATACGGTCAACTTTTGCTTTTATATCTTCCAGCTCGCTGCGGATGCGCTTTTTTATCTCGCCCCCGGACATTGCGCGCGAATTTACGCCGCCGTTTAATTTTTCCATATATTCGTCAATCAGCAATTCGCCGGGCCGCGGGTATGCATCGCAAGAATCATCCGCATTCGCAGATTTGCAGTCGGTCCATTCTTTGCCGTCGGAAACATTAATTCCGTTCCAGAATATAGTCCCGCTGATTATATGATTTGCGTATTCCTTGCCCGCGGCCAATGATCCCGCGCCCATAATCTTGTCATTCGCGAACGCATTGCAGCCCATTGTCCCGCCGCATATTTCCTGCATACGGCCCCAGGCCAGCGATTGGCATTTTTCCAAAAACGAATTGTCTATCCCCAGATATAATCCCGCGATGATATTATCCAAATCGGAAAACGCGAATTTCGGATTATTTTCCTTGCACACCACCAGTTTATCCAGCGGGCAGATTTTATGCAGCGCGTTATAGTCCAGCCCCAGGCACTTCGTCATATCAGGGCCGCAGGCATTGTCGCTTTGAAAGCATTCGCGGACCTCTTCGGTGCAGCGGTCCACGCGCATCGCCGCAAGTTTCGCAGTCGCATAGTTCCAGATCTGCGGCTCTATCTTTTCACAAGGGTCAATTTGAACTTTGCAGAAAGACTTTGCCATTTCCGGGCGCGACAGGCACGCGTCCATTGTTGCCTTGCCCTTTGCCTCTATATCATCTTGACAGGATTTGACTATGCAGTCGGATATATCGGAAAGGCAGGATTGCCGCATATCGCCGCTGGCCAGGCTTTCCGCAAAATAAATATCAGCGCTTACCAGTTTCAAAAACGCGTCCCACACATACGGGCGCGCTGTTTCGCACTGATTCAAAACATATTCGCATATATTTTTCTTTGCATCCATTTGATCCAAGGTGCCGCTGCTGATTCCATAAGTCGTCGTCATCAGCGATTCGGATAATCCCGTCATACAGTTTTTCCAGTCTGGCCCACATACATCGCCCCCCGTAAAGCATTTTTTATATTCCAGCATACAGCCGCCCAGATCGTATTTGTTTTTCGCGTCATACGCGGACAATGCCGCTTGGCGCACCCCGACGCGTGCCGCGGCCACTTTCATTGAATTTTCTTTTTTGGAATTGCTGATTTTATTCTGGTACGCGGCGCAGTCGTTTTTTATTTCCAGATTGTACACTGGTTGAATAATAAAAATATATTTTCCGCAATCTTCGCCGATTTGCGCAGTGCATAAATTCTGGGCCGCGCCCAGAAGCGCGCTTCCTTTTTTGCTGGAAATGTCGTCAGATTCCGCCGCCGGTTCCGATTCCATATAAAGCGCCGCGGCGCGGGCGCGGGCGTTGCTTGTGCGAGTGGGCGTTGTTTCTGATTTTGTTATTGGATTTCGTTTGTTTTGGACTATGTCAATCGCTGCCTCGGTCGCGCGGATTTCTTTTTCCAGCTCTGTATTTGCGGACAAGAATTCCGTGTCTAATTTTTCTTTCTGGGGCGAGCATAAACACCGCCCGCCATTGTCATTATCATTTATGCAGAATCCGTCCATACAGCCAAAGAATTTATCGCGGCAATTTGCGTCAACAAAGCTGTTTTTAGAAGCGTTTGATTCGGGGACTATTTGCGGGGGGGGGGGCCGCCCGCCGCCGGCGGGGGGGGCGGGGGGGGGGGGGGGGGGGGGGGGGGGGGGGGGGGGGCGCGGGGCACGGGGGGGGGGGGGGGCGGGGGGGCCCTGGAGAGAGCCGGAGGGGACTGAGGGGCCCGGAGGGGACTTAA